>JAUMBJ010000027.1:2404-3320 GCA_032115755.1 Saprospiraceae bacterium | reverse complement strand
AATCGACATGAGTAAAAAAATCATTTGCACACAAACCACAATGATTATTTTGCTCATCAAAGATTCCATGTGGTTTTAAAAACAAATCACACGGAGTGTGATGAATTAAAAAATAAACACATGAAATGTTTACTTTTTCCATGCAAAAATATCATTCCATTTTAACCACCCGGTTACATGACTCAAAAGTATGGAAATAAGTAAACTTATCAAAGCTATAAAGTACCACGGAATTTCCAATTGATGTAAAATCATCATCCCTGCAACCAACAGTAGTGAAAATTTTATTCCCGCTACAACATCTTGACGGGAAATTTTCAATTGCAGTAAATTTTTTGCTTTATAGAACTGACCTGCTGCAACAAAAGTTTGGGTAGCCAAACACACGATAGCTGCGCCCCCAGGACCAGCTACTGGAATCAATACTATATTACCCAACACATTGATGACTACCCCTATTATAAAGACACCAACGAGTCGAACACCTTGATCAGCAGCAACCATTAATGTACCATATATATATCCTATATTAATCATAATAAAGGCTGCTGAAAGCCATTGTAATGCAAGTATGGCTTGATCTTGAGGCGTGCTGTAGATGACATTCAAAACTTGCTGCGGGTAGATAATAATGATAAAAACCACAGGGAGGCTTACTGTCCACATCATTTGAAATGCCAAAGCGGCCAAATCTCCGGGATATTTTTTTTCACCAAGCAGGGATGCAAACATAGGCAGAAGCAAGGCTGCCATAAGATAACCCATCATATTCATAGCATCGTAAATACGAAAAGCTGCTGCATAAACACCTGAATCTTCAGTTCCTTTAACGGATAATACCCCTAGCAACACACCATCAATCTTGTTATATGCCATCATCAGTAAAGCAATCAGCATATACGGAAAACTGTTTTTC
>JAUMBJ010000027.1:0-2394 GCA_032115755.1 Saprospiraceae bacterium | reverse complement strand
ATTCAAATAAAGGTTAGCCCGGTGCATCTTATTATTCCTGGTGCAAAAGTATTACACGAGCGATTTGGAGAGGGAAAAGTGATGAACGTGGAAGGTGCTCCCGACAATAATATTGCCAGTATATTTGCTAATACTAATGCAACGATCTGAATAATGACAAAATCTGTTACCGAAAAATCCTTTTCTGGCAAAAAATATAACATCCACCCTAACCCTGCAATCATTAAAATTTTGTCAGCTACAGATAACAGGTTGTCAGTTTTAAAGTGACCAAGAGCAGTAACGCTCGAACGAATAAATACAAGCGATGCACTTAAAACCACCTGTAGTGATAAATAAATCAACAGCATCATATCAAACCAACCAGTAGACCAGGCAAGTAAACCTGTTATTACAACATATATTACTCCCAACACCATCCTCAAGAAAAATATATTAGACACAATAAAACTCCTGTCCTTTCGATTTTTAGACAGATATTGGGCATTCCATGACTGCGTGCCCAAATCAGCCATAAATTGAAATAATAACGCAAAATTTAAATAGGTAAAATATTTTCCATACTCAATATGACCAAGTACATCCTGTACTTTGGCCTCTATAAAAAATATATACACTGGTTTTATCAGTAGATTTATCAAAACCAATAGGACGATATTAACAGCAAACTGTCGCTTCATCTGGTAAAAATAAGGTAAATTAAATTATAGAGCCCAAAGAATTGTAGGATAAAAAAGTATGTAAACAATTGATTTTATTATGTTTGTACTAAAAGCAAAGTGTAATGACTTTTAGAAATATATATGTAGCTGCTTCAAGTCAGCATGTAGGGAAAACAACCTCTACTTTAGGCATAGTATCTGCACTTTTAAAACGAAACTATCGCGTAGGATACTGCAAACCAGTAGGACAAAAATTTTTAGATATCAAAGATATTCGCGTCGATAAGGATACTATCCTTTTTGCGAATATGTTTAAATTTGATATCGTCCCAGAAATCCATAGTCCGGTTATTTTTGGGCCGGGTGCCGTTGAACAGTATCTCGAAAACCCAGACCTATTCACACTACAGGAGCAAATCACATATGCTGCTACCTTTCTTTCTAAATATCATGATATAACTATTTATGAAGGAACCGGACACCCCGGGGTAGGTAGTGTGGCAGGCTTATCCAATGCCAGAGTCGCAAAAATACTCGGAGCCGGCGTGGTGATGATCGTGGAAGGTGGTATTGGCAGCACCATTGATATGCTTAATATGACCACCTCACTCTTTAGAGAAGAAGAGGTCCCGATTATCGGTGTTATCATCAACAAGGTATATCCGGAAAAAGCGGAAAAAGTGAAGCATTATGTTGGAAAATGGCTCGAAAAGAAAAACATTCCGTTGCTTGGCATATTACCTTACGAAAAAGAAATGGTTTTTCCTTTGATCAGAACCGTGGCTGAAGCCGTCAACGGCATGATCACCTACAATACTGATTTTATTTTCAACAAAGTCGAAAGTATTATCGCAGGATCTCTCATCGACCTTAAAGAGCTTAAAAGTTCACAGGACCTTCTCTTAGTGGTGGCGACCAGATCCATCAATGAGGCCATTAAAAAAATTGAGTCCATCGCACACTTGCATGGCATTCATCAATGTCCATTATCTGGCATTGTTGCCACTGGAGAAGGAGAAATGAACCGTCAAACCATGAAGTATATTGAAAAACATAATATTCCGCTTATCAGAACAGAATTGGACACTTATGGTGCAGTCCTGAAAATCAGTAAACTTGAAGTCAAAATCAATACCAATACACCCTGGAAAATCAAGATGGCTATTGATCTCATCGAAAAAAATGTAGATATAGAAAAAATAATTAACGCTTCATTGTTGCGGTAAAATTAAATATGACAATATTTTGAAATAAAATTTGCAAACAATATCAACATTTATTTGTCTCCCAAATATTTATTTAAGTCTTTATTGTTTTAAGCCAATTATTTTAAAAACAAATAAACACATCATAATTCATCCATATTTATTGGTACAAATAATTTAAAATTTAATTTTAGTTTTTAGAAGCCTAAGAGAATTTTTATTAAGTTTACCTGAAAAATTTGTTTTAGCTAAAGATTTTTTTTATTGAATTTCAACCTATTAGATCAATGATTATTTCAAGATATTTCCTGCTATTTATATTTTCGCTGCAGTGTCTACATTTATTTGCACAACCGGAACCTTGTACTACAGGAAATGAGCCTTCATGTAAATGCTATACATCTCCAATTTTATGTACTATTGATGAATTGGATGGATATTCTTATGAAATGAGTTTATTTACTCATGAACTAGATGGTCCAAATGGAGGACAAATGTGTCCAGGTGTAACTGGCACAACTTCCCAT
>JAUMBJ010000026.1:1393-12228 GCA_032115755.1 Saprospiraceae bacterium | reverse complement strand
TTAATAATTGTAAATGAAAAAAAAACAATCAAAATGATATTTTATTTTTAATTCATACATACCTTTGTATTATTATTTCATCCATCTAAATTTTATACAATGAAAAAGTTTTTGTTATTCTTCGCACTTGCTGCAACTATGTCTGTATTTTCTTGTAAAGGAGGTGAAGCTGAAGCTCCTGCTGCTGACACAACTGCTATGGAAGAAGCTCCAGTAGAAGCTGCTCCAGTTGATACAACTGCTGCTACTACTGATACAACAGCGACTGAAGCTCCTGCTCAGTAATCTTACACATAAAAATAAAAAGGCCCGGGTGAGTTTCATCCGGGCTTTTTTTTTATACCTCCGGAATATTAACGATTACCCGAAAACGCACCTACAATGATTTTAATTCATGAAACACAATTACTTGGTACATGCGTCCTCTATGCGCTATATCAGAATACTTATCAATTACATATTGAAAAAAAAGAAAATTATCAAAAACGCTCTCCACGAAACAAATATACCATATTGACGAGCCAGGGTGTTAAAACACTTTCTATTCCTTTAACCAAGGGCAAAAACCAGCAAATGCCCATTACTGACGTAAAAATATCCTATGACGAAAACTGGATAAAAAATCACCTGGAAACTATAAGGTCATCTTACGGGAAAAGTCCATATTTTGAATTCTATTTTCCGGAAATAGTAAATTCTTTTAGCAAACAATATACTTTTTTGTATGACCTTAATATGGAATTGCTGATAGCAATGCTGACATTATCAAAAATCAAAATAAATATCTACGAAACAGAAAATTACATATCCGATTATTCAAGCCAACCAGGTTTTTTAGATTTTCGTGAAAAGACATATCTGTTTATGAACGAAGTTTCTTCCTTATTGCCAACCTATCCCCAAGTCTGGCAGTCGCATACAGGATTTATTCCCGGGTTGAGTATTATTGATCTATTACTCTGTAAAGGGCCAGAAACAATCTCCTATTTAAATGATGTTCAAACTATTGTAACATCGAAACTTTAGGAAACACACCCATTTCTTCGGCTTTTTGAAGCATAAATTGGTCTGCAGCGGCTCTTTCGTTTGGAATAATTCCGTCCAGAATTGCTTCTCTGATGGCATTTTTTATAGACCCAATTATACGACCTGGAGGCAAGCCAAATCTCTTCATGATATCCTCTCCTGAAATCGGAGGTTGCCAGTTTCGTAGTTTATCTTTCTCTTCTACTTCTATTATTTTCTGCATTAATACTGCATAATTATCCCGATAGCGCTGAACTTTACCCTCATTTTTTGAAGTAATATCAGCTTTGCACAAGGTCATTAAATCTTCAATATCTTCCCCGGCATCAAATAACAATCTACGTACTGCTGAGTCTGTAACTTTTTCATTTGTGAGCGCAATTGGGCGCAAATGCAGGGTAATGAGCTTTTGCACATACCTTAGTTTATGATCCAAAGGTAATTTAAGCCTATTAAATATTTTTGCAGTCATTATGGCGCCAAGTGTTTCATGGCCATGAAAGGTCCAACCCGTCTGGGCATCAAACTTTTTAGTAGGTGGTTTGGCAATATCGTGTAAGATTGCTGCCCATCTAAGCCAAAGGTTACTACTTTCTTTGCTGAGATTGTCGAGTACTTCGAGGGTATGATAAAAATTATCCTTATGACCAATATTATTTCTGTATTCTACGCCATAAAGTGCCACCAATTCAGGTAGAAACTGAGCTAAAAGTCCACTTTCAAAAAGCTGGATAAATCCACGTGAAGGTGTATTGGAAAGTATTATTTTTTCCAGTTCTGCAGATATTCTTTCCCTGGAAATAATTTGCAATCTGCTTTGGTTTCTCTTTATGGCCTCAAATGTTGACGTTTCTATATCAAATCCCAACTGCGCGGAAAACCGTATAGCTCTCATCATTCTAAGAGGATCATCTGAAAATGTAGTGTCGGGGTTCAGCGGAGTCTTGATTAGCCTTTCGTCAATGTGCTTTAATCCATTAAATGGATCGATGATTTGACCAAAATTTTCTTCATTTAAACTAACTGCAAGGGCATTTATTGTAAAATCTCTCCTATTTTGATCGTCTGTCAAAGTTCCGTTTTCTACAGCTGGTTTTCTGCTATCAGGGCTGTAGGATTCTTTTCTTGCACCAACAAATTCAATTTCAATATCCGTATGTTTTACCATGGCTGTCCCGAACCTACGGAAAATAACAACTTGTGGCACCGGTGACAGCAAAGCTGCTACTTGCTCCGCCAACTTGATACCATCACCAACACATACCACGTCTATGTCTTTTGCATCATTCTCCCTTTGCATGACAGCATCTCTTACATATCCGCCTACCAGATAAACGGGATAATTCAATAATTTAGCTGCCTCCTTTATCTTGGAAACTATATCTGCGATCTGTGGTGAAAATATAAACTGCAAAATTCAACTTTTAAACCATTGGCAAAGCTTCCTCAAAAACTGCAGGATTGGAATAATATTCTTGCAACCTTGATAAGATATCATTTAATTTATCTGGCTCATGTTCGGTTACTAGCTGCTGCCTGTAATGTTTAACGCCGGGTAAATCTCTAAAATAATTGGTATAATGACGTCGCATTTCTGCAATACCAAGTTTGACACCTTTCCACTCTATACTCTTCATCAAATGCGTGCGTGCAACTTCCACACGCTCTTCTATAGTTGGTGGAGCTATTATCTCACCTCGCTCCATAAAAGCTTTAATTTCTCTAAAAATCCAGGGATAACCAATACTGGCTCTTCCAATCATTATACCATCTACACCATATCTGTTTCGATACTCAAGTGCCTTCTGAGGCGAATCAATATCACCATTGCCAAAAACAGGTATTCGCATTCTAGGGTTCTCTTTTACTTTGGCGATAAGAGACCAGTCTGCATCACCTTTGTACATTTGTTTCCTAGTTCTGCCATGGATGGATATTGCCTTAATGCCAACATCCTGAAGTCTTTCCGCAACTTCGACAATAAACATACTGTTTTCATCCCAACCAAGCCTTGTTTTAACCGTAACGGGTAGATTAGTGGACTTAACAATAGCTTCTGTAAGCTTGACCATTTTGGGAATATCCTGCAAGATACCAGCGCCAGCCATTTTACATACAACTTTCTTAACGGGACACCCATAATTGATATCCAATAATTCAGGTCTTGCTTCTTCTACAATTTCAGCAGCCTGTTTCATAGAATCCATCTCAGCACCAAAAATCTGAATTCCTATCGGTCGTTCATCATCATAAATATCAAGTTTCTGCACACTTTTATCAGCATCCCTGATCAAACCTTCCACAGAAATAAATTCCGTATACATTAGGTCACATCCCTGTGCCTTACAAACAGCTCTGAAAGGCGGATCACTCACATCTTCCATAGGAGCCAAAAGTAAAGGGAAGTCCCCTAAGTTAATATTGTCTATTTTTACCATACGCAAAACGATTACAAAGGTAATAATTTTTAGAAACCTTTAATACAGAGACATAACATCACTTTCGGAAAAATAGTAAAGTGATTTATAATCTAATTTTTTTTAAAAGCTATTGTTTATTTAAAACTTAAACATCATATTTGTACTTTATTTAATATTTAAAACGATTAAACTTTTCACTTTTATTCTTTTTTGTACTCATGAAAAACAATAAAATTAAGAAGCCTTCATCATCAGGTTATGATGATTTTGAAATTCTAAAACCAAAGAAAAAGCTTCAAAAAGAAACAGAAAAAATCAATTTAAAATCAAAAAAGTTCTGGAAAGAACGCTACGAAGACGAAGGCGAAGATCTTGAACGGTTCATTCGTTAGAATACATCTTGCACGCGTTTGTGATTTGATAGGACACAATTTGTTAATCCCCCCATTAATAATAAGATCTTTAGCATATCATTAACAATAAAACTCCAGATGTACATAACAAAATTGATTTTCAAACGTATTAAAAGTATACTTTAAGTTAAATTTCAAACCATGAACATTATCAAAAGCGTAAAGAAATTCTTTACAAATCTTTTCTCAAAGCCTAAAAAGCAAGTTACTTTTCCTCAAGAAGAAGAACACGATTTATTTATCGGAGTCTGATTTTTGTTATTTTATTATGTTGCGTTGGCAATTTCTGCTATCCCCCATTAGATTTTGCCTTTGTAAAACGATGCATTGAAATACATCTCCCAAACTATTATTTATTTGGAGTAATTAGATAGTCTTACCCCACTTCTTTTTCATTATTAGCCATTACTAGATGAATTATGACTAAAACGACGAAACGTCATTTTATCTTAAAATCTACTGAATCAATTGTATAAGCTTTACTTGCTATTGTACAAATCTAAAATCTGAGGTCTTATAATTACACTCGATTGATACGTCTAGAAAGTGGTTATATGGTAACGCGAGATTACGCCTTATCCATCAAGCAAGTACATCCTTGAATAATACACTTTTTTTTTCAAAATGTTAATTTAGATTATGAATCAATTTTATTTAATTTTATTGAGTATTATATTGATATTTTAGTAGTTTTGTATAAGAAGCCCAATTTATTTATGAAACATATTGTATTTGTTAGGCACGCCAAAGCCTCCAAAGGTGATTCTAAAACCAAAGATTTTGACAGACCTCTGACCGAAAAAGGACGACAGGACGCCCTCGAAATGTCAATAAAACTAAAAGCACTCAATTTTCATCCAGAGCTTATTGTTTGTAGTAGTTCAAAAAGAACGATGGAAACAGCCATGATTTATGCCAGAAATCATGGCATAGAAACTCAAGGGATGTTAAGATTGTACCATGCCATGCCAGAAACTTATGAAAGTGTATTACAGGACCTTGACGAATCAATCAACTCAGTTATCATTGTAGGTCATAATCCAGGTATAAGTTTTATTGCAGATATTGCAAATCCTGGTAAAACAACAAATCTTCCAACTTGTGGAATGATTATAACTAAAATAAGTATTGAAAAGTGGCCTGATTGCACCTTAAAAGAACTCAATTTAATATCCATTGAAGTTCCTTCAGAGACCTGATAAGTTATTTTCGGTTGATAAATTCACAATACACTGGGTGATGATCTGAAGCGAATTTACCTCCCCAGGTATGACTTAATGTACCATATTTCTGAACCTCAATATTAGGTGGTAAAAAAATGTAATCAATTCTTTTATCAGGCACCTCCGCTGGTAGAAATCCATTAAATGTTGAAAAAGGTCCAAAAGGTTGGGACTTTGTAGCGTGGTAAGCATCCTGATATTGGCTGGCTAAAAAAACAATAGGTTCAGCCTCTGGAGTAAGATTAAAATCTCCCATTATTATAAAAGCATTACTACCAGCTATTTCAGAAACCTTTTGATATATTATTCTTGCACTTTCCGACCTGGCTTTTGTACCAACATGATCAAAGTGAGTATTAAAGACATAAATCTCTTTTTTATACTTATTATCTATTAATTTTACCCAAGTTACTATCCTTGGTAGAGCGGCATCCCATGATTTTCCAGGAATTGAAGGGGTTTCAGACAACCAAAAGGTATTATGCTCCAGCAAAGAAAATCTGGACACATTAAAAAATATCGGACAAAATTCACCTTCACGCTTCCCATCATTTCGTCCCACACCGACGGCTTGATAATCCGGCAGAGTTAACTTTATCTCTTCCAATTGCTGGTATAAAACTTCTTGCATGCCGCATATATCAGGACTGTACCATTGTAAGATTTCCATGACGTGGTTCTTTCTTTTTGACCAGATATTTTCACCATCATCAGGATTATCATATCGAATATTAAAAGTCATTACTTTATATTCAGCATGTTGTGATAACAACATTTTTGATCCAGATACGCATAAGAGTATAATCAGATAACTCGAAAGCGACCTTAAGTTTTGACAATCATAACAACTCATTTCACTACATATTGCTGAATAGCCTGAAGAACCTCCTTGTTTTCTGTGCTGCTTTTCGACATCATCGCTATGATAGCCATATGCTTTGGAACGTAAAGTTCAGGAAATGAGGATCTGGGAATAGTATATGTGAAATTCTTTTTAATAATTTGATTTTTTCTTGGGTTTGAGACCAGAAAATCTCCGTCATATTTGGTAAGAATTTCCCTTAAAACATGGTTATGCTCAAAATCCTTAATAATTTCATTATTTGAAGCCTGTGCATCAATAATATGTGATTCTGTGACATAAACAGTTGTATTGTAATTACCATCTAGATCAGAAAGGGGAATATATGCCACTTCAATTTCTGCTACCCTGGTAAGGGTATCAAAACGCACCTCCATATTCATATTTACAAGCTGAGGTTTTTGAAGCTCTTTCTCAACCATAGACAACCAAAGATCTGGCAAATCTGTAGTGAGCAGCTCATCTTCATTTAACACTCTATTTACTGATGCGGTTGGTTTACCGAACCAGGGCCTAAACCAATTTTCGAGATCTTCAGCATCCTTATTTCGAAAATCGTATTTGCTATCTTTTGTTTTTTCAGCCAGAAATTTTCCATGGACGCCTATGGCAACAACATTATTGGGATATTTGGATAAAATACTGCTGATCGCGGCTGTCCCTTTTGGGCAATTCGGACAACTTGCCCCTGTAAGTTCTTCAATCAGTACTACCTTTTCAGATGGCTCTATTTCAATATCTTTAATTTCAATGGGAATTTCTGAGCACGCCAGAAAAAATGTGCATAAAAATAAACTGTAAAAAAATTGCTTCAACATCTTAACGCTGTTTAAAAAATTGTATTTATGCTAAATCTTACACCACTAAAGGCAGGTTCAAGTCTGCATATGCCCCCGCTGCAAACAACTCCTTCAACTTGTTTGACATACCTTAGATTAAATCGGGTTTTATCGCGAATGTAAACAACGCCAAATGTAGGATATAAAGTTTTTTCTTTTACGCCTTTGGAATTAAATTTTTTTGGATCGATATTATACATACCTGAACATTCAAAAATCCATTTCGGTGCCACGCCATATTCCATTAAACCAAAAATCCATGAACCGAAATCTTGTTGTGTCGACATATATTGAAATTCTGTCCTAAGGGACTTTTTTGAAGTAAACCTGTAAAGTACGTCAATATAAGGTACAACAGTCTGAACCAAAGGTACTTCAGGCTTTTGCTCATATACTTCCTGGTTGTAAGTCAACAACTGGAGACCTCCGTTTATTTGCCATTTGCGCAGGTATTTATACTGCAATTCCGTAAACAACTCTCTGTATAATAGATTACCTTCCAATGTACTAACATGGGAGAAGTTGACAAGCATATTCCATTTTTTGGAAAAACTATATCTGGCATCAACAGAATATGCCATTTCGCTAATATCCTGGGCGGCAGGACTGTAACGAGCTGTCAGTCTGTATGTATTTTGGCGATTTAAGGGTACAAGATAATTTACAAGCCCCCTGATTAGTCTTAAATTTGGATCAATTCTAAAACTAAAATTTTCAGTGCGCTTTGCTTCAAGTGTTAGTCCAAGTTTGCCTGCTGCAATAGAAATGCTATTGTAAAAAACAGTACCTGACTTTTGCTCTAGCTTTCCAATAGAGTTTCCAACAATTTCTTCTTTTACTGCAAATGGATTAAAAAACACATCTTTTGATTTTAGCGCCACTTCAGTATACCATGTGATTCCTTTATAACTCAATGTGTTATATATAGTGCCTGCGTAAGTATTATGCAACGGACTAAATCTGTCATTAGGAAGGTACGTCTTTAGCGAATTAACTACATTTTCCATGTTTTGATCCGATATGGTTCGATTCACAAACCCTACACCCGGTGCAAGGGAAAGACTACCCTCTTTGCCCAAGGAAAGAAATCCTTCCAGTCGAGTACCCTTAATATTGCCACTGTAAGTATCAAATGCATTTTTTTGTACTCCTGCAAAACCCATAATCTTCCAATCCGCTCCAAGTTGGTATTCTGCTCTTGCACCATACATAGCATTATCAATAAATAATGGACGCGTTTCAAAAGCTCTGTATATAAGTCCCGAACCAATCTGATCATAAATGTAACCCACCTGTAAATCTAGCTTATCCAATTGCTTTTTAGCAAACCATCTTCCAATACCAATTCCAGAATAAGAACCTGTAGGATTTTGAAGATTAGAATTATTAAACATATCAAAACGAACTCCAAAGGTATATCCTTGAATAGCATAATTGAGACTTAACCATGATTCTCCGCCATAAATTTGCTTGTCATATTGAGGCGTATTAATCGCATTGATTGATGAATCTCTTAAAAATATATTATTGTTTGATTCGAATCCTCCGGAGAACACCCCTTTATCTTGAGCTAAAAATAGAGAGTAACTATTGAGAAATATTAAGCTTAATCCAAAAATTCTCTTGTAAATCTGTCTTCTAGTGCACATATAAAATTGATAAAAAAACTAAAAAACCTAAACTTAAGCCATCCCGCTTTAAAACCGAAAGATAAACAGAAATTTATAATTCATTCCAATGTCAAAAAATAACATCATGGAAAAATTAAAAATTATCCCCAATGTGTAGCTATAAAAATGAAAAGATCAAAAATATTTTTGTAAGAAAATAACACATTTTTTTTTATTTATTTTAGATCTTTTTGGGAAGCTGCAGCGGAAAGATTTTTCCTAGAGTCAATATTGAAAAAATAAAAAAGGAGCAGTCACCTGCTCCTCTTCATCACGGGATCAATATTTTTATCTTAAATTTTAAGTAGTTTGGTATGTAGCCTTTGATGGCCGGATGACCAACGGCAAAGATAAAATCCGGTAGGCCAACTGGAAATATCTACCTCTAGAGCATCGCCTTTAATCACTTCGTATGCATCATTTGCGTAAAAGACTTTTCCTTCCGGACTGTATATGATTAGCTGCCCAACACCCAATGATTCAGAGAAATTCAATCTGCAGGAAAAAGCCGCTGGGTTGGGTACTGCCCATAATTTTGAGCTAAACGATTGAGTGCTTCGATCTTCAGTTTCATCCACTTTCTCAAGTATAGGCATCTGAGCAGTCAAATCACCTTTACGTACCGAAACGATTTGTAAAGTATCTTTAATTTGCAGTATGGAGTCAAAACGGAACTGCTCAACAAGCTTAGCCTCCAAGAAGTACTCAGGATATGTAGCTAGAGATGATTTTTTAATGACTTGCTGCCATGAACCCGGAAGATCATTTATTTGACCTCCTACATAATTGACTAAAAGAACCAGATCTTGGATATCTACCTTTTTATTATCATCTATATCAGCGGCCAGCATGATGTAAGGGTCAGTAATCTTTTTTTCATTCAGAAGATGAGCAGTAAGTACAGAAATATCAAAAGAGTTTACGAAATGGTTTTGATGATTAGGTATCCTAAAAGATATATCAAATGATCTTCTGAGTTGTGTAGAATCCGTAAAATTAAACCATCCTTTGTTGTCCGTAATTGTATTTATTTTATCATAAGAATATAAAGTATCTCTCGTTTCACGAACTACCCATTGCTTTTTGAATCTGTAAATCAAATAACCTGATGCATTGATAAAACTGTCTTTTACCATTTGTTCGACGGAATCAATTTTTGTTGTTATAGTTACTTTAGGGTTAGTATAGACAAGTTCGATTAGAGCACTGTCTACAGGAGTGCCAAACGCATTAACAATAGCACCCCGAACCGTAACTGGTCTATTTTGCTGCAGTTCCTCCTTGCGTTTGCATTCCGGTATTTGTGCATTGTTATTTTGAATATCGAGCTGAACTAAACATGATGATTGTGCCCCTCTACTATCTGTAACCCACATTTGAACTTCATTTTTACCCAGATGGTCACACGAGAATACTCTTGATTTTTCATTTGGATCTGCCGAAAAAGAATAACGTAACGGATAGTAACCGCAAGGCGAAATACTGGATTTGTTCAAGTCTTTGGCCCATACTTCGACCATACCTGCATCAATATTACCATCGTTATCAGAATCTACAGGCATCAGTGCTGTGGTGATGGAGCCAAAACAATATGGTATCGGTTTTTGGCTGTCTTTAACAATGACTTCTGTATGGCAGTATAATTTAAATCCACAACTGTATGTTATAGTAAAAGTCACTTTGGTTTTACCAATAGGATAAACGCCGGAGAGATCACTACCTTTATTGGTAGAATATGGTGAATTATTGATTATGCTAAAATTACCATCACATGCCGTGGAATCCACCTTCAGCGGGGATGCCTGTACAATGGCATTTTTGCAATTAAAGGCTTCGGCTTGAATGGTGTCGATACAGTACACCTGTGGTTTTGCTGAATTATAAATTTTGATGATTTGTACATGGGACCACATACCCTGACCACCATTCATGGCACACCAATCTATAACTTGCCAGGTGCGCATGACTTTTTTACAAGAAGGGCTAACTGTAAAAATCATATCCTTGTACGATTTGCCTACCATTCTACAATCATCACCATACCATGTAGGATATGCATTTGGCGCAGGCAATTGATGGGGCTTAATAGGTGGATTACATCCGTCGACTTCGTAGTCTTCCGGCCAGGCAATCTGAAAAATATCCGGATCAGGATATCTTACTTCCAAGGTTTGCGTACATGTGGACTGGATGTTTCCGGCAAGAGAAACGGTCCAAGTTCTTAAGATACGACCTAACTGACAACTGTTCAACTGATATTCGACAACGGGCATTCCTCCGGAAAACATCATATTTCCCTGCATATAAAAGGCATTACCAAAACGCGAAAGATTGGAGAGATCCTCAGTACAAACTAAGTTTCTATTGGATGGACAAACTAGA
>JAUMBJ010000026.1:0-1383 GCA_032115755.1 Saprospiraceae bacterium | reverse complement strand
GTGGCTATTACAGGTAAGTCTAGGATTAGCAGCATGCATGTAAAAAAAACATGATGCAGTTTGTATAAGTATTTAATTTTCATGGTATTATGAGATTTATTTAAATATTAAAACAAATATATATACATTTTATATTGATTTACAAATATTTATATAAAACAATTTTAATTAATTTATATTTTATTGTATTATAAGTTTATATATATTAATATTATCTTAAATTATTTTAATTCTTGAATAATTTTGCCTTATGATTTTATATGGAAACTAAATCAATAGGGCAGAATTTTCTATATTTACCACCTAAACGATTCGTATATGTGGAAAACTTTGATTCTTATCCCGATGATTATGAGTGCGTATTATTTTCCTGAACTAAAAGGACAGTCTACATTTAAGTACCAACAACCACATCCTGATATTACTGCTTTGGCTGATGCAACACCAGCTCCTGCTATAAGAATAAATAAACAGGCGACGAAAGGTGTATTAATGTACAGACATGCCTACAAAAGTATCGAAGAGTTGTCAGAACCTGAGCTTAAGTTAGCAGGAATGCGTATCAATCCAGTACAAACCATCACAAGTAGAATGACCTATTATTACAACATCAAAGTATTGGATATTATAACTGGTACAGAAAATCAGGTTGAAGGTCTTCCCTCTTCTTGCAAACTATCCAATTTTGTCTGGTCACCTGATCAAAAATGGATGGCATTCACCAATACTACGGATAAAGGTGTAGAATTGTGGATTCTTGATATTTTAAGTACAGTCGCCAAAAGGCTAACGAAGGATAATCTCAATGCTTCTATGGGAAATCCGTTTGTTTGGAACAAGGACAGCAAAAGTATAATTATAAAAGCGAAATCCCCAAAAAGACTTCAGCTTCAAGAAGCTAAAAATATAGTTCCGGAAGGCCCAATAATTGCTGAAAATGAAGGTCAAAAAGCACAAAACAGGACTTACCAGGACCTATTGCAGAATCCACAGGACGCCTTCAATTTAGAACAACTTATCACTTCCTCCTTAGAGATTATAAACTTAGAAGGGAAAGCCAAAACATTCCTGCGCGAGGATATGTATGGAGGGATTAGTCCATCTCCTGATGGCAACTACATCCTAATCTCGATCGTTAAAAAACCATTTTCCTACGCTGTTCCGCTTTCCAGATTTCCAATGGAATATATGGTTTATGATCAAAAAGGCAAAGCCATAAATTCCATAGCCAGTGTACCATTACAAGAGGAACTCCCCAAAGGATTTATGGCCGTCCGGCAAGGAAGACGCAATATTGGCTGGAGATCTGATAAAGAGGCTTCGCTGTATTGGGTGGAAGCTCTCGACAAAGGGGACCCTAATATCCAGGTTCCAGATAGAGAT
>JAUMBJ010000025.1:0-4696 GCA_032115755.1 Saprospiraceae bacterium | reverse complement strand
TGAAATCAGGCATTTATAATAGATTGAAAACGTATCTCTGAACTTTATAGTGCAGCTGCTTTTTACCTTAAGTGGTCCATAAATCATTCCTTAAGAACAATTTATAATTTTCTTTGTAAACGATAAAGGGACTTAAATCATATGGCTTTATGTTTAAAAACTACCCATAGTTTTAATTATTTTGATCTATACAAAGTTTGAAACCCTTGTGTTTTTGATTAACTTTGTGTTATTGTTCCTTAATGCGGGGTTATGGTTTCTTTGATCAAATTACATGTGGGAGAGCTTATAGAAGTGCAGGATTTGAACCAGTGCGAATGGATCAATCTGTACCCTCCATTTAAGCATGGAGAACTGGAGTCCTTTGCAGAACGCTCAGGTATTGCAATTGATTTTTTGACGGATTCATTGGACATTGATGAAAGATCTCGATTTGAAAAGGATGAAGACAATGTATTTATTCTGATCAACTCACCTGTATTGAATGAAGAATCCAAGGACAGTGAAGCTATTTATATTACGGTGCCTATTGGTATCATACTCACTCCGACGCACATAATCACCATTTGTGCGAAAGAAAACCCAGTTATAGAAAAATTTCTTGAACACAAAGTTAAAGGATTTGATCCGTCAAACCATCAGCGGTTTGTTTTGCAGATTTTTGAGCAAAATGTTGTGCGATTCCTGGAATATCTAAAAAAATTAAATCTCAAGCGTAATTTAATAGAACAGGAATTATATAGTTCAAGTCGTAATGCTGAGTTACAGCAATTGCTTCGAATTGAGAAGAGCTTAGTATATTTTGTGAGTTCGTTGAGCACTAACGAATTATTGAAGATGAAAATGAAGCGAACAGATGTTTTAAGAATAGGGCATCACGAAGAGTTAACAGATTTGTTTGAAGACATCATCATTGATAATAGTCAGGCATTAGAAATGTCAAATGTCTATACCAATATATTGTCTGGCACCATGGAAGCATACGCATCGATTATTTCCAATAATCTTAATGTGATAATTCATAGACTTACTATGGTTACAATTATCCTATTGGTGCCTTCAATGGTCGCCAGTTTTTACGGGATGAATCTTGCCAATTTGCCATTTAGTAGTTCTACCTATTCATTTTTAGGAATCATCTTTACCAGTCTGATCATGGGAATTATAGTAGTGTGGTATTTTTCCCGATCCAACAAATATTAATTAATTAGCTTATATATATATTATACATTTACAATTTAAATGGTTTAATATATTATAAATTTTCCACATTTGTTCTGCTTGGTTTTAGATATATTAAATTGATATTTAATATGTTATGAAGTTATCCACATTTTGTGGATAAATTTAGATTTATGTTGTTCAGACAGAATAAAAATACTTCTGTAAATTTGTGCTTCGATGCGAGGAAAACATACCAACCTAACCGCATTTAAAATTCACAATAACCGTTAAACTACTGTGTATCAATAATATACAGTTTAAATTAAAAAATATATAGAAATATGTTTAATGTTTCTTTGTCTGTACAATTAAACATTATATTTTTGACACATTACTTTTTTTAATATATAATAGAAACTAACATATAACTTAGAGACATGACAGATCACATTACAGAACCGCTTCTGAAAGAAAATCCCGGCCGATTCGTTCTATTTCCTATAGAACATGATGATATCTGGGCTTTTTATAAAAAATCCGAGGCCAGCTTCTGGACTGCTGAAGAAATAGATTTACATCAGGATATAAGTGACTGGGAAACGAAGCTTAATGATAATGAAAAGCATTTCATCAAACATATACTCGCATTTTTTGCAGCTAGCGATGGTATTGTAAACGAAAATCTTGCAGAAAATATGGTTCGCGAGGTTCAATATACAGAAGCTAAATTTTTCTATGGTTTTCAGATTATGATGGAAAATATCCATTCTGAGACCTATTCATTATTGATAGATACCTACATAAAGGATACGAAAGAGAAGGATTATTTGTTAAATGCCATAGATCACATAGATTGTGTAAAAGAAAAGGCAGATTGGGCATTACGATGGATTTCAGGTGGTTCTTTTGCTGAGCGACTAATTGCTTTCGCTGCAGTGGAGGGCATCTTCTTTTCAGGATCTTTTTGTTCTATATTCTGGCTAAAGAAACGTGGTTTGATGCCAGGACTTACCTTCTCTAATGAGCTGATATCAAGAGATGAAGGCATGCATTGTGATTTTGCGTGTTTGTTATACAACAATCACCTTATTAATAAATTGTCGAAGGAAACAGTTAAAAAAATTATTACTGACGCGGTTGAAATTGAAAAGAAGTTTGTAACTGATGCCATACCTGTGGCTTTGATAGGAATGAATGCTGAACTGATGTGCCAGTATATCGAGTTCGTTTCTGACAGACTTTTATTGTCACTGGGTAATGAAAAGGTGTATAATGTAGAAAACCCTTTCCCATGGATGGACATGATTTCTTTACAGGGTAAAACCAACTTTTTTGAAAAAAGGGTTGGTGATTATCAGAAAGCTGGTGTGATGGCTGAAAAAGATAAACAGGTATTTTCATTGGAAGAAGATTTCTGATTATCAAGGTTTTTCCCCTTTTTTATTTCATTTTTTAAGATTCAATTTCCTCGTTATGCAAGTTATTAAGCGTAGTAATAAAAAAGAACCTGTAAGTTTTGATAAGGTTACAGCCAGAATCAACAAATTGTGTTACGGGTTAAATACAAATTATGTAGATCCTATCGAAATCTCTAAAAAAGTAATTCAGGGTCTGTATGACGGCGTTAAAACCACAGAGTTGGATAATCTGGCTGCAGAAACAGCAGCAACCATGGCTGCAAGACACCCCGATTTTGCTATACTGGCTGCCAGGATTGCAGTTTCCAATCTGCATAAAAATACAGACAAGTCTTTTTCAAATACGATGAAAAAGCTGTATCAATACATAGATCCAAAAACCAACGAACCAGCAGGTTTAATATCGAAAGAAACCTTTGATATCATACAGAAAAATGCCGACAAGTTAGATAGTGCAATTATCTATGACAGAGATTACGGATTCGATTATTTCGGTTTTAAAACACTGGAAAAATCATATCTGCTCCGCATGAATGGTGAAGTTGTCGAAAGACCTCAACATATGTTGATGAGGGCCTCAGTAGGTATTCACGGTGATAATATTTCGGCGGCAATTGAAACCTATAATCTCATGTCTGAGAAATGGTTTATACACGCTACACCAACCCTATTTAATGCGGGTACGCCAAAGCCGCAGCTCTCATCCTGCTTCTTGCTAAGCATGACAGAAGACTCCATCCCAGGTATTTTTGAAACGCTGGCCAGATGTTCTAAAATTTCTCAATCTGCCGGAGGTATAGGTTTATCTATCCATAATGTCAGAGCTAAAGGATCTTATATTAAGGGTACCGGAGGCACCTCAAATGGTATTATTCCAATGCTCAAGGTTTTCAATGATACAGCCCGTTATGTAGATCAAGGAGGAGGTAAGCGTAAAGGTGCTTTTGCGGTCTACCTGGAGCCATGGCATGCAGATGTATTTGATTTTCTAGATCTCAAAAAGAATCACGGTAAGGAAGAACTTCGGGCTCGTGATTTGTTCTATGCCATGTGGATACCTGATCTTTTTATGAAGCGTGTAAAAGAGAATGGGGAATGGTCATTGTTCTGTCCAAATGAATGTCCTGGCCTTTATGATAATTACGGAGATAAGTTTGAAGCACTCTACGAGCAATATGAGCAGCAAGGAAGGGCCAGAAAAACAATCAAAGCACAAGATCTCTGGTTTGCAATACTGGAATCTCAAATCGAAACAGGGACACCATATATTCTCTATAAGGATGCCTGTAATGAAAAATCTAATCAGAAAAATCTTGGAACCATTCGTTCCAGTAATCTTTGTACCGAAATTATTGAATATACAGCACCTGATGAAGTAGCTGTTTGCAATCTGGCATCGATATCACTCCCTAAATTTGTACAGGAGGATAACCAGGTATTTGATTTTGAAAAGTTGCATGAAATCACAAAAGTAGTTACTAGAAATCTCAATAGAATTATAGACATTAACTATTACCCCATTCCTGAAGCCGCAAATTCAAATTTTCGACATCGTCCGATAGGGATAGGAGTTCAAGGTTTAGCCGATGCATTTATTTTGATGAAGATGCCTTTTGACGGCGACGAAGCACGAAAGCTCAATAGGGATATCTTTGAAACTATTTATCATGCTGCCGTCGAAGAAAGCTGTGCATTGGCAGAAAAACTTGGGGCCTACGAAACATTTAAGGGCTCTCCGGCTAGTCAGGGTGTACTACAGTTTGATATGTGGAACGTGCAGCCATCAGATCGCTATGATTGGAAGGCATTAAAAGATAAGATTAAGAAAGTTGGCATGCGCAATAGCCTTTTATTGGCGCCGATGCCAACCGCTTCCACTTCGCAGATATTGGGAAATAATGAATGCTTTGAGCCATACACATCCAATATATATACCAGGAGAACTTTATCAGGGGAATATATCATAGTCAATAAACATTTACTTAAAGACTTAACAAGACTTAATTTGTGGACGGAAGAGCTAAAGCAGAAATTGATGGCAGCAAACGGATCCGTGCAACAAATACCCGAAATACCTGATAATTTGAAGGCACTGTATAAAACAGTTTATGAAC
>JAUMBJ010000024.1:0-8634 GCA_032115755.1 Saprospiraceae bacterium | reverse complement strand
TGCCGAGATACAGATTTTATTTTTTCCTGAAACCCGGGAAGAAAGAGAAAAGGCTCTAACGGTGGATGCAATACATGAACATACAAATCTTTTCCTTTTTGCGTGATGACGCCCCATTCCTTCGAAGGATATACATTACCTCTAGTTCCGTAAATAGTTTTGCCATTTTCTTTTATCCATTTTCCCATAACTGCAAGCGTATCTATAAATTCCTGTTGTATTGTCCCATCTGGCATTGGACCCACATTGAGCAGAAAATTGGCATTTCTGCCTGCAGCATTAATCAAATACTGTATGAGTTTTTTGGAAGATTTATATTTGTGATCATTGATGTTGAAACCCCAGCTGTTATTCATGGTTTCACAGGACTCGAGTGGCAATGTCGAAATATCTGCCCCGCCAAAACCTGTCGTGTTTTGTCCAGGTAAATCTTTTTCAAACATTTGGAAATCTTCGCCTGGAAGCGGAGAAAGGTGGTGATTATTTCCGATCATACATGCCGGCTGCAACTTATGAATCAACGTATAAATTTCGTCATACTTCCAGTCAACTTTGGATACAAGTGTTTTGTCATGGTCGTTTTCCAACTGGTCCCAATGACCGTCAAACCAAATACCACCGATAGGACCATATTGGGTGAGCAATTCAGTAAGTTGATTTTTCATAAAGAGCACATAGTTACTCCATGGCTCTGTTTTGTTACGTCCAGTCCCCTTTCCCGTTTTACCAGTTGTGTATTGATAATCCTCACGACTCCAATCTAATAGCGAATAATACAAAAAAAGTTTCACGCCATGACGCTGACATGCCTCTGAAAGTTGCTTCAAAACGTCCTTACCGTAAGGTGTATTTGTGATTTTCCAATCAGAATATTTTGTATCCCAATTGCTGAATCCATCATGATGTCGGGTGATAAAAGTGATGTATTGCATCCCTGCATTTTTGGCCATCAATACCCATTTCTCTGCATCAAACCTATGAGGATTGAATAAATGCTGAAGTTTGATATAGTCAGACACATGAATATTCCGGTTGTTCATCACCCATTCACCATCGCCGAGCACACTGGAGGCTCCCCAGTGAATAAACAAACCGTATTTCATATCCTGAAAAGTTTTCCGGGAAGCTAAATTTTCAGCCGCAGGAATATATGACTGACACATTACCATCAGGGGTAACATAAAAATGTACATGGCAATTGTAAAGCGACGAATTAACAACATAAAATTTTAATTTTTTAAATACTAAAAATAAAAAATATTTGGAAAAAATATGGGAATGATAACAAGTTCAATTACCCGCTTTCTAACTCCCTATTTATCAAACTCAATGATATATTCTGATAAATATTTCCCCTTATCTGCATATTTATAAAATAATCTGGCCCGTCGTCCCAATTTTAAACAGGTGTTCTTCTGCGCAATGTCTTCTTCTGTATTCATTGGTTGTAATGATGGATACCACAAAATATGGCCTGGTTTGTCAATTAGGCGTTCGGGTGTTGTCCATTGTTGTGAAAAATTGCTTTGTCCGAGATTTGAATTTTTGTTGTATGAAATATATAGACTACTGCCTATCCATTGAGGACCGGTGACTTTACCCATGAGCATTACCCAACAATTTAGGTGCGAGTTCCAACTTACAGAAGGTCCCCAATAGTAACCACCATGCTCAGATGAAGCAGGCCCACCGCCAAGTTTTCTGGGTATCATTAGCGAAGCAATAGGTTTTCCGGCACCATCCCAGGGAGCATTAAATCCCTTGCCATCCCACCTTTTAGCCTTGCCTTCGGGATGATCAAGATCTCTGATGGCAATACGAGCTACACTAATACATTGGCCACTCCAGGCAATACTATCGTTGAAATTGGCCGGGTTATAAGCAACTGGATAACTGTAAGCACCAAAAAATATATATAGCGAATCTCCAACGGCCACCGCTGAGGGGTCGCCTACACCTCCCGCAAAAGTGCGCTGAGTATTATGAGGTTTTAAAATTAGGCGAGGTTGTTTGTCTTCCAGCAAGAGCCCTTTGTTTTCCCAAGAGTATCCTCCATCAATTGACTTCATCACACCCATACGACAAACGGCTGCTGGCGTAATACGTTCTGTCAAGCCTCTGGGCCAGTTCTTATCGATATACCCTTCTCCTGTAGCCGGGTTCCATGGCAAGGTAGATGGGTAATTTTCATTGTGATACATAGCATATAACGTCCTGCCTGTCGTATCTATCTTGTCCTGATATATGGTTTCAAACCACACGGCACCGTGTAATCCAGACGTACCCGGAGGCGCATTCGGAGGCAATTTCGGAGCAACATATGCCGACTGGGGATTGCTAAATGTTTCGTCTGCATGTCTTCCCGAAGAAAACTTTAGTTCCCTGGCTTCACCCCATACCGGATCCTCACCATATTTTCCCGAAAATATTCTGAAGGTATCACCAACCCATGCCGCTGCCATATTGCAGTCGACAAAATTATTAAAATGAAAAGTATCCGTTGGAATCAATTTGAATCGGGGTGCAAAAGCATCTTCAGGCACCTGACCAGAATTACATCCTGTTATTTGAAATAATGCACTAAGACAAAAAAAAATCCCTAAAACTGTAAAATTACTTTTGGACAACATAAAATATAAATTAGATACTATAGTAAAACGTACTTTAAAACTATAAAATTTTAAGCATTCCACCTTCAATTATTGCATTTTGAGATGTTTATTTTTTACTTAATTTATATGGCACCATTGATGTAAAAGACTGCAGCTATCTTTCAAAGATAAGACCATTATTGCAGGGCGAGCGTAAATGATAATATTGCATGTATTGATTTCAATACTTACTACATATATCAAAACTTTGATTTAATGATTTAAAGTTTTTATTTTGTAAATTATAATTTAGTGTGTTACCGTATAACTTAGAAAATATGGAAAAAATCAATTTAAACCTATATTTATCGTTGGCACAAAAGGAAAAACTTACACTATCTAATATTAAAGTTTGATTATGCTAACCGCAATAAAAAGAATAATAAAAACGCTTACCCATCAAATAATTGATATTCTTTACCCCTATAGAAATGAATATATTGATCATCAAAATAAATGGTCTTTGCTAAAAGAATGCCCATACGCTCTTTACGACGCTGCAAGTGTTCTTGTGGGTGATGATTTTTATATCATCGGGGGATATACCGAAATCAATAAGATTCATCATGGAATGGTAGTATATAATATTGTTAATGATGATTGGTATGAAATTAATAATGTGCCTAAATATTTTTGTCATTCTCATTCCAGTGTTTGTTCAGATCAACAAAGATATATATACATTGTATCAGGACAAATTGGCCCTCAGTGTGCACCTGCTGTCTCCAATGCTTTTTGCTTTGATACAATAACAAAAAAATGGACTGAATTGCCTCCTCTTCCTCTACCCCGTTATGCAGGTACAATGCAGCTAATAGACAATGTCTTACATTTTGTAGGCGGGGCAGAAGAAGATAGAGTTACACCGAGCAATCTCCATTGGTGCTTGGCTGTACATGAAAATAAAGCCCTTTGGCAAACGTGGGAGGAACGAGAGCCAGCACCATTAGCAGTTATGCATAGAGGAAGCATCGCATTTGGTGGCGAACTTTTTGTGTTCAGCGGACAGCAAGGCGATTTTAAAGCTATGCCAAATTCCCAAAACTATAATTGCACCAACACAACACAGGAGATATTTTATAAAGAAGTGCATAAATTTAATCCTGCTGAAAATAAATGGTATAGACTTCGAGACATCCCCATTCCTACTTCACATACAGACTTTTCAGTGGTAGAAAAAAATGGGGTTGCCCTCATCATGGGAGGAAATATATATAAAGACCCGGTTACTTACAGAATTCGACTTACAAATGTTATTCAAGCTTACCATTTAAGAGAAGATTGCTGGCAAATTGCAGGGCGATTGCCATATCGAGTAAAAGCCCTCAATTGTTGTTTGCATCATGACGATTTGATTATTGCTTGCGGGCAAAGAGACTACTCCTCAAATAATGACTCTCCAAATCGGGTGATAAATATAGCCTGGAAATGCTCATTTTCCAGTTTAGACCTAAATTTTTCAGTGTCAGAATCTAAAAGTAATATTCACCATAAGTCAATTATGCTACTCACACATGAAATTAGTTATTCAGGAGCGCCACTATTTTTACTGGAAGTTTGTAAATACCTAAAGAGGTCGGGGGCAAATGTGCAAGTTTACACATTGAGAGGCAATATTACGCATGACAATATCTTTACTAGTAACCATATTCCTATCTTACCTTTCGAAAAAGCTATGGAAGCAGCCTCAGAAAGTGATCTCATTATTGCCAATACTGCCTATTGTGGCCCATTGATAAGAAAATTATTAAATATTAATCCTGCTCTAAATAACAAACTGATATGGTGGATTCATGAAAATGACTATATGAAATATAATGATAATTTTTTAGGTCTGAAGCATGTCAAATTTGTCCTTTTTGATTCCACAAATCAGTGTAATACCTGGAAATACAAGTATTTTTCTGAAAAAACAAATTGTACCGTAATCTATCCGGGGTTGCGTGAATCTATTGAAAAAGCATCATACAATACTATATCAGAGCAGGAGAGAATAAAACTACGATATCGATATGGTTTAGACCCTAAGGACTTTGTTTTATTGATTATTGGTGAATTTTCCGATAGAAAAGGGCAAAGTTTACTGCTAAAAACTGTAGGTAACTTGGCGAAATCTGGATTCTTAGCAAGGTTAAAGGTTCAAATAATTGGCTTTGAAAATGAAAAGCAAAAAAATAATTTCTATAAAAAACTACATCCATTTGAGAAGCAAGTAATATCCAATGGAAAGTTATTATGGACAAAAAAAGCAGAATTATCAGAGCACTATGCTATATCAGATGTTTTTGTCATGAATTCACAAGGTTATGGCGAGCCATTTGGATTAGTGACCTTAGAGGCAATGGCATTTAAACTTCCCATACTGGCAACAGATGCAGGTGGAACCAAAGAAATTATAGTTGAAAATCAAAATGGTCTTTATCATCCAATAGGGTTGGAAGGCCAATCGATTCTGTCAAGTAATATTGAATTGCTTGCAAGAGATGTAGCCTTGAGAAAAAAACTGGGAAACAACGGAAGAAAACATGTTGTAGAGCATTTTTCATCATCAAGGTTTTTTACTGAATTTGATTCATATATAAATAATATAAATATTTAATTAAATATTAAATAATAATTTAAATATTATAATAAAAAAATATATATTTTATATTTTGCATGTTCCTTAACATAGTTAAAAGGGTTCTTTATCCATTAGAAAAAATATGGTATCGCCTCCTTATCTTTGAAATAAATATTAATTATGCCTTTTTTCATCCATAAACAATTGCAAACTCTACTATGGTTTCTACTCTTTGTAAACGTAACCATAGCACAACAAGGGCAAAGTAACAAAACCACCATTGCATTTGGTTCATGCGCACAACAGGACAAACCACAACCCATCCTAGATAAAATTGCAGATCTAAAACCAGATTTTTTTATTTACCTTGGTGATAATATTTATGGTGACACCTATGATATGCGAGAGTTACAAGAAAAGTATGATAAACTTGGATCTAAAACGGAATTCCAGAAGTTAAAGTCCAGCACGCGAATCTTGGCGACCTGGGATGATCACGATTTTGGTTGGAATGATTCCGGGCGGCACTATTCGATGAAAGAAGAGACTAAAAAAATATTTCTCGATTTTTTCAACGAACCTGCGAATAGTGAAAGAAGAAATAGGTCAGGTATTTATACTTCATATTATCATGTATATGGAGATAAAACACTTCAAATTATTTTACTGGATACCCGAACCAACAGAGACGATCTGATAAAGTTTGATCCTTCATTAGGTCATCAAACTGACTTTTTCTATACACCCGATTATATTCCACATTTCAATTCCGATTCCACACTGCTTGGAGAGACACAATGGAATTGGCTGGAAAAAGAACTGACTAAAAAAGCAGACGTTCGCCTCATTGCATCAAGTACCCAATTTGGTATAGCATACAATGGATATGAAGCCTGGGCCAATTTTCCGCACGAAATGGAAAAAATGGCCCATATCATCCGAAAAACAGAGGCTGAAGGCGTCTTGTTTATCAGTGGGGATGTTCACTATGCAGAAATTTCCAAAAGAGATTTTCAAGGGCTTTATCCCTTATTTGACGTGACATCCAGCGGGATCACCTCAACTTGGGACTTTGCGACTCCCAATAAATATCGCATAGAAGGGCCCGTGATGGAAAATCACTTTGGTTTGATTACCGTAGACTGGAATAGTAAAATTCCTACCATAAACATGGAAGTCATAGACATCACCGGAAATCAGCGAATAGAATATAGTATTCCTCTTGATCTATTAATGTTTAAATAATTCTTGTGGCTTGCGGCAAAATCCATACATTGAAAAGCTCAGGTATGGTTAGATAATAAACAATTCCATTTGGTATTGTCCAACATACCCTGTACATTTGTTTTAATTCATCTTGTAATTATGGTCATCCAACGACTTAATATGGACAATTCCTGGTGGATCCAGTGGGACAATGGTATCCGCATTTTAATCGATCCCTGGCTTACCGGAAATGAAATTGACTATTTTCCCTGGTTTAATACGCAGTGGCACCGAACACCTCCTTTAAGTTTAGAGAAAATATCTCCATTTGATGCCGTATTGATAACGCAAAAGTACCCTGACCATTTTCATTTGGATACGCTAAAAATGATAAAACCAACCCGTATCATGGGCCCTTCTGCTATAAAGAAAAAAGTGCATAAACATCTATCGGATGTACATTTCGAGTTCTTTAAGGAAGGAAGTAATACATTTTTCAACACAGGACTTCGATTGCACTTTCTAAACAAATCCTCCAGCCTAGGTCCTGACTTTAATGCAATGCTTTTGGAAAACGGGGAAGAAAGTTTGTTTATAGCGCCACATAGCTGTAAACCAGGTCCCCATCTTATGGAATGGCTACATGGCAAACCTCCAGTATCCATATTGTTTACCACTTTCCAGAGATACGAACTGCCATTTTGGTTGGGAGGTCCTATAGCTCCAGGATTACCCCAATTGATTAAATTAGTAGAACAAATCAACCCAGATAAAATTGTTTCTACCCATGATGAGCAAAAGTATGGTAAGGGTCTGGTACCCAGAATGGCACGTATCATTCCCCGCCCAGATGTCCAAGCCATCAATGCCATCGATGTACTTTCTGAAAAGTATCTGGACATAGCAGATTATCAGCCAGTCCGTATTTAATGCTTACAATAACTACTCAATATAATTTATTGTTTTATCAAAAATCAGTTGTTGCATAAATTGTTGCCCAAACCACCCCTGTTAAAACACAAAAGCCTGTAAATCAATGACTTACAGGCTTTTATTAGCGGACTGGACGGGACTCGAACCCGCGACCCCATGCGTGACAGGCATGTATTCTAACCAGCTGAACTACCAATCCAGAAAGCTTTTCTTCAAAAGCGATGCAAATATATAGGATTTTTTGGATAAACAAATCTACAATTCAAAAAATAATGAAAAAAATAATGCATCACCCATATCCCGAATTTTTGATATCTTTAACCCCCAATTGATACACCAACCTAAATTGTAAGTTATGGTATTTCTAGATTTTGAAAAACCCCTGGAAAACCTCTACGAACAGCTCGAAAAACTTAAAGCTGTAGGAGAAGAAGGCGATATCGATGTTTCTGATAGCATAAAGGAACTTGAAAAGAAAATACAAACCACAAAAAAAGATATTTATTCGAATCTGACCGGGTGGCAGAAAGTGCAGCTTTCAAGACATCCCGAAAGACCTTACACCGTTTTCTACATAGATAATATCTGCAAAAAATTTGTGGAACTCCATGGTGATAGGTACTTCAAAGATGATAAAGCCATCGTCGGTGGTATAGCTAAAATTGATCATCAGTCCGTGGTCATTCTGGGACATCAGAAAGGTATAAATACCAAAATGCGGCAGTACCGAAATTTCGGTATGGCGAATCCCGATGGATACAGAAAAGCATTGCGCCTGATGAAACTGGCTGAAAGATTTAATCTGCCTGTTATTTGCCTGATTGATACCCCCGGTGCTTTCCCAGGCCTTGAAGCAGAAGAACGTGGCCAAGCCGAAGCGATAGCCAGAAACCTTTTTGAAATGGCACAATTGAAAGTGCCAATTTTATGCTACATCATAGGCGAAGGTGCTTCAGGTGGTGCCCTCGGCATAGGGCTTGGAGACAAGGTATTTATGCTCGAAAACACATGGTATACCGTCATATCACCAGAATCATGCAGCTCTATCCTTTGGAGATCATGGGACCATAAAGAAGAAGCTGCAGAGGCACTAAAACTAACTCCGGATCATATGCTCGAATTTGGTCTGATTGACGAAATCATCAAAGAACCCACGGGAGGAGCACACAATGATCCTGAAAAAATGGCTAAAACGCTTAAAGCCCATATTAAGAAGGAACTCGCATCCCTAGTCGGAACACCTGCCGACATTCTCGTGAGTAACAGAATTGAAAAATACAG
>JAUMBJ010000023.1:0-2526 GCA_032115755.1 Saprospiraceae bacterium | reverse complement strand
CATTTTAAAGGAGATCCAATTGGAGGAATAAAATTATTATCACCTCTATATCCAGCTAGATTATGTTTTGTATTTTCATATTCTCTTACTGGAACGTAGTATGAAATTGGAAAACTATAGTCCGTTTGAGTTCTAGCCATTTCCGTCCAAAACCCTTCGATATTATCTTGACAAAAATCCAAATTTAAATTACTAGCAGCTGAATGCTCTTGACCATATTTTAATTTATCAAGAGGTAATCCAAATTGTAAATATGCTTCAAGTTTTAGTGGTTTAAACATTAATCTGGTTGGATTTTTTGGTTGGAAATTTAATGCGCTAACATTAGCATCTGCATTTTTGCAAAGCCACACACCAGCATCTATAATACCTGCAATAGTATTGGTGCCATTTAAATAATCGGGAGTTTGATATAGTTTAGCTATTGCTGATAATGGCTTGATGGGACTACCAAATGAAGCGTTTGGAGCCGCATTTAACATCACATCGGCTGGAATTTGTCTTCCATTTTGTGCAGCAAACATATTTGCATCTGGTATAGCTTTACCTCTAGACCAAGCTCCACCATCTTCTATGATAGGTTCAAATGGACCTCTAAATTCATGAGATTGACATCTAACATTCGCTGTTGATCTTCCACCCAACTTATCTCCAGCATCAAAAGGATTTTCTGTGTCTTTTATGTTTCCAGTAACATAATATGAAGCGTCTGCGCCAATTCCTGTTGCATCAACGATCCATTTTCTATCCAAATATGATGTCATTCCAACATAACCATCTGGAAAAATACATCCAAAAAATGGTCCAGAATAAGCTGCATTTCTTTGTGGGTATTCTTGAACTGGATCTGGTGGAAAAGTATCTCCAGCTAAGTATGTGGCATTATTATTAGATAATGAACAACTATCGACATTGTGACCAAGAAGGCTAGATTTTCCTCTGATTCCAAATATTTGACTATCTAGATAATCAAAAGAAGTTGTTTGTAACCATCCCGGCTCATCGCTCCAAATTTTAAAATTAGTAGTGTCAAATGGGTCTGAAAAATTATATCCTCCAACGGGATAAACTGTAAATGGTGGTACGCCACTTCCTTCTGGACCATAATTTGTATTTCCATTTAAAGTGTTGTCATAAGTTGGAATCGCGGCAGAATTATAATATCTTTTATGAAAATTTAATTCAGCTGATCTTGGATCAACTTGTATATTAACTTTAGGCTCCGTTCCAGCAGCCGTTTGAGTGGCTCTAAAAAAGAATTGGCTTGATGTTGTGAGATATGTAAATGGACCCCATTTTCCATCAACTCTAGCTGGTATACCCTCATCTAACGGCTCATCACTTTGCCCTAAGTCGCTAACATGCCATAATCCATCGATGTAAGTTAATAAGACTTCCTCGCCTGAAGGAAAGGCTTTTCTTGGATTAAAATTATATACAGTAACAAGTTGTTTTTCTGTACTCAGTGTAATGCATCTTTGATCTTTTGTTTGTGCATAATTTGGAGACCATTGTAGCGGCATACTATTTTGCGCTCGAATTGGCATTCCAGAGCCGCGACCCGGAATATATGAAAACTTATTATCTGGATCGTCTAACTGCTCTTGAATATCACAATTTAATAAATAATTGAGATCTGGGGCTTTTCCAGCTGGTACGTTTGTTGCTAGTTTAGCAAACATATTTACATTACCACTTTGCCATCTATGGGTAACTGGATTCCATTGCATATCAATTTCACCAGCGCCATAGTTAGCTACATCATCTACGTCTGTATTTTCTCTCTCACCATCTAAAGATACAGAGGGACCAATAGCATCCTTTTTAGGGGCCGCAAATGCAAAGCTCTTCATAACCAATGCTGGAGCCTGATCATTGGAGGGTTTCATAACATCATCAGTTATATATAGCTTAAATTGAACCCAATCTGTTATTGGGCATTGATTTATAAGCCCATTGTTTTCGCTGACATAAAATGTTACTTCTCCAGACCATTGAACAAATGGTTCTCCGCCTTTAGCAGCTTTAATTTCACTAAGTAAAGCCCAAGTTCCAAAAGCTATATCTGTTGAATATCCGGGATGAGTTGACGGGTCTTGCGTATCCCATGTTGAAACAGGGTAATAGTCTTCAAAAGTAGACATTTCCCTATTCAGCTGTATCAAAGAATATAAAGGTTTTAATGTTTTTAACTCTGGAGGAGAAAATGCGCTCATCCTTAAAAGAGTAGCAGCTCCTTCTCCATTAAATTGGACACCAATTATTGGAGATAAAGTATGTAAATAATTTAATTTGTTACCGATTGTTGCCATGCTAGATATAATAGCGCCATTATATGTCCATTCATCAGTTTGACTACCGCCAGTAGTTCCATTCATACCATATAAATTTTGTTTTTTAAATCTTCCGGCATTTTCAATCTCTAAGTTTGGTTTCCATCCATACCAAAATAATTCGTTGAAATACCTATCACCTTCTTATTCTTCATATGAATCTTTTCAATAAGTGGCACAAAATCACGATCTC
>JAUMBJ010000022.1:0-2319 GCA_032115755.1 Saprospiraceae bacterium | reverse complement strand
AACAAATGCCACACAAAGGTCTTACATAAAAAAATATTTTTCAGACTGTCAGGCATCTACGAGTGTTCCAGCCATATTACCCGCCGGGGTATTTGAAATTTCCCCGAATCCCGCATCAGATTATGTGGATATATTGTCGATGAGTGAGATGCCTGAAAAGGTAACGCTGCAATTGATTGGATTAAACGGACAGCAGTTATTGACTAAGAATATCAAGGGTATAATTGCAGGTGAAAGCATCAGACTTCCACTGAATCATTTACATTCTGGATTGTATTTTCTTCGTATCCAAACTGAAAAAGGAGTATGGGTAAGGAAAATGGAAATCATGAGGTGAAATGATTTTTTCTAGTAAATATCACGCTATATCCAAGATGCCTAGCCCCGCCAACTTCATAACCAGGACGGGTCATCTGACCCGCTATGCGAACCATGAATATTAAAATTTAATCTGTGATTTTCGAACTTAACGGATTGGATAAACGCATAAACTGTCCTGAAACTCCAGATTATTTGTTATTGAATTAGCTTACATTTACCAATCAAAACATTGGAAGTATGAATGAGAATTATGCTTATATATCCAGCCAGGGGCCTAGCCCCGCCATCTTCGTAACCGTATGGCCTTGCCGTCCCACAACTATGGACATCTTCGCCAGGGGCCTAGCCCCGCCATCTTCGTAACCGTATGGCCTTGCCGTCCCACAACTATGGACATCTTCGCCAGGGGCCTAGCCCCGCCATCTTCGTAACCGCCTTAAAAACTTAACATGGCAAACACATACACACAGTTATATCTACAATTTGTCTTCGCTGTAAGAGGGCGAGAAAATCTCATCAAAGAATCATTTCGTGAAGAATTGGAAAAGATTATGTGCGGCGTCATAAACAGGCATGAGTGCAAAACTTACGCTATCTATTGTAATCCCGACCATACGCATATATTTGTGGGAATGAATCCAAACATTTCCCCATCAAAATTAATAGGACAAGTAAAGTCAGCATCATCAAAATGGATGAACGACAAATTAATTTTCAGTAAAATATTTAATTGGCAAAAAGGATTTGGTGCATTTACCTATTCCAAGTCGCATATAGATAAGGTAGTAAAGTACGTTTTAAACCAACCAATTCATCATAGAAAAAAAACATTCAAGGATGAATACCTATTGATACTTCAAAAATTTGGAGTCGATTATGATCCAAAATATGTATTTGAATGGTACGAATAAAAATCTCCGCAACCCAGGGGCCTAGCCCCGGCATCTTCGTAACCGTATGGCCTTGCCGTCCCACAACTATGGACATCTTCGCCAGGGGCCTAGCCCCGGCATCTTCGTAACCGTATGGCTTTGCCGTTCCCTACCGCGTTTAACAGGAATAACCCTAAGTATAGAGGTTCCAGAAATTATTGGCTTAATAAATTTTTACGACAATGACTGAAGATAAAAATCTTATGATGGATGTAGAATACGGATTAGACTCAAGATATAAATCTGATTTGGAGAGTGTATCTGAAGCTACCGCTTTAATGGAAGCTCGTTTAAGGAGGATGAAAATGCTTTCCAATGACCAAATAACAAAGGCCAGACTTTTACAATTGAAACTAAAAATGGAGGAATTTATTAAGAATCCAGTTATTTGAGAATCTTCTTCATTTTTCCAGACAAATATTCTTATTAACAAACTTTTTTGTATCAACCTATTTTAGCACAAGTTATGTTCAAAAAAAAGAGGTAAATTTAGCAATCAAAATAGGTGAAATGACCATCATAGAATTAGTAGATATTATTAGTTCTGGCGAAACCAGTAAGGTGCAATTTAAAAGGGAATTAGATAGTAACGATGCTATGGCAGCTGAACTAATTGCCTTTTCAAATGCAAAGGGCGGCAAAATATTTATTGGTGTTGAAGATAAAACAGGTGAATTGATAGGTCTGAATGCCGATCAGATTCGAAGATATAATCAACTTTTAGCAAATATTGCGAACGATATGATTAAGCCTCAGGTGTTTATATTTACTGAAGTCATAAATGTTTCAGAGGATGTGGAATCGGGTAAAAAAATATTAGTCGTAGAAATATCAGAAGGTATCTCTAAACCATATAAGGATAAAAATGGAGCTGTGTGGTTAAAACAGGGTTCCGATAAAAGAAGATTAACTGACAATAACGAACTGATTCGGCTATTTCAACAAAGCGGCCTTTTGTATCTTGATGAGATGATTGTTCCACAAACGACTATCGCTGACATTGATATATCTAAAGTTTCATATTATCTTACTTTATTATATAAACGAGAAAGAGAGATAGATTTTG
>JAUMBJ010000021.1:0-3417 GCA_032115755.1 Saprospiraceae bacterium | reverse complement strand
CCCTGCATAGTGGTCATTATGGCAATTGGGCCCCCAATCCGGCGCATACGTTGGTCCGGCTGTTAGCCTCTATGAAAGACGATGAAGGTCGCGTTCTGATAAAAGATTATTATAAAGATGCCATTCCCTTTACCGAAAGTGAAAAACTGGCATTTGCCAAAGTACCTTCCATAGATAAACAAATGCAGCAGGAACTGGGTATTGCTCAGCCGGAAAAGGTAGGTACTTCCCTTTTTGATTCCTATCAATATCCTTCCCTGAATATTAATGGTATTCGAAGTGCCGATGTTGGTGAAAAGGCCAGTAATGTCATTCCAACCGAGGCTTCTGTGACGCTTGACCTCCGTCAAGTATTAGGAACAGATTATTTACGGCAAATACAGAGAGTTAAGGATCATGTCATTGCGCAGGGATTTTATGTCATTGATAGAAATCCAACGGATGAGGAACGGGCTAAATATAGCAAAATCGCAAAAGTGACAGCCGACAGGGGAGGTTACAATGCCCAAAGAACCCCCATGGATTTGCCCATTGCGAAGCAGATAATTGCTGCCGTAGAAGGTGCAACTAAAGAAAGAGTGCTTACTTTTCCAACTGCTGGAGGAAGTTTGCCCTTATTTTTATTTGAAAAACACCTAAACGCCAAAGTGGTTAACCTTTGCATTGCCAATCATGACAATAATCAACATTCGGAAAATGAGAACGCGCGAATTCACAATATTTGGGAAAGCATTAAACAGCTATCTGCGATCATGATGATGGAATAAAGCTTTAGCAAAAAAGTAAGGCACGAAGGGTAACCTTGTCAAAGGCACAAGGTTTTATTTAACCGTTTTTAATTTTCGTTTGTTTAGGTATTCTTTGAATTCTTCAAAAGTCATTCCCTGGGTTTCTTTTGAATTTTTTTGTATTTTTCTAAACTAACATAGAATTTACGTTATTTTACTTTAACATATTTAAACTAAAATAAAAATAGTATAAGTTAGTTTGTACCTATAACTCTATCCCTACTTTTTTAAGATTCTCTTTAATCTGTTCCTGAAGTAGGATAGATTGCTCAAAATGCGATTTGAGGTTCTCCGAAATCACTGCAATCTTGTCTTCAAAGGAAATACCATTGTCTTCCACATCTTCTGTTCCTACATACTGACCCGGGGTCATCACAAAATTATTCTTCTCAACCTCTTTTAATGTTGCCGATTTACAGAAGCCCTGTATGTCTTGATATTTCCCATCCTTACTCCTCTATCTTCGTACCTCTCACATCCTACATCAAAAAGGTGTATCTTTAGACAATGAAAAGATTCTTTAATACCACAGGATTGTGTAATGCTGAAGATCACTACATGGTAGATCCGTTTCGGAATATGTATGATAATATATTGGATTTGATAGATTCAAAGCAATATTTTCTCATTCATGCACCCCGGCAAACTGGTAAAACTACTTTCTTGCACGCTTTGGCTCACCGCTTGAATAAGGAAGGTAACTATATATCTGTGGTATGTTCTTTGGAATCAGCGGGTTATAACAGTATCACCGTTGAAACAGCAAATGAGGTGTTTATACAATCTTTGTATTTGACTGCGGAAGTTTTTTTACCCCCAGATTTAATGCCCCCCAATCCGAATAGTTATTCCTCCAGTAATATTTTACTCAGGAATTATCTGACTGACTGGAGTCGTTTTCTTGACAAACCATTGGTTTTATTGCTTGATGAAGTGGATGCTCTTTATGATGACGTACTTATTTCTACTTTACGGCAATTAAGGGACGGCTTTCAAACCCGCCCTAATCATTTCCCTCAATCAGTTGCACTGGTAGGCCTGCGAGATATTCGTGATTTTCGCACGCGTGCACGGGCAGATAATCCGTCAATAGGTTCAGGGTCGCCTTTTAACATAAAGGCAAAATCTTTTTTCCTACCAGCATTTTCGAAAGAGGAAGTACGTGGATTGTTGGACCAACATACTCAGGATACTGGGCAGGTTTTTTCTGAAGAGGTATTAGAAAAGTTATACGCTTATTCGGGTGGACAACCCTGGTTGACGAACGCACTGGCCAATGAGGTGGTAAGGGAGATTCTCAAGAATGATTATTCCCTTGAGATTACCCTAGACTTGATTGAACTGGCCAAAGAGCACCTCATTGAACAGCGTCAAACCCATCTGGACAGCTTAGCGGATAAAATTGATGATCCTCGGGTGAGACCCATTATTATGAGTATCATCACAGGTGATTCACCTGCCTTTGATGGAGCGGATGATGCCATAAGATATTGCCGAGATTTGGGACTTATAAGCACAGGAAATCCAATCCAATTTGCCAATCCGATATACAGAGAAATCATCACCCGCATATTAACCATAGGCTTTTCTGTTGGCATCAATCAAGATATCGCTCAGACGAGTTGGTATTTAAATACCGACGGTACGCTGAACATGGATAAATTACTCGACGCATTCACCCAATTTTATCGTCGCAACGCTGAATCGTGGATTGACAGATATCAATATAAGGAAGCAGGACACCAATTGATGTTGATGGCCTTTTTACAACGGGTCATTAATGGGGGAGGACGCATTGAAAGGGAAATGGCAGCAGGAAATGGACGGACAGATCTGGTTGTTTTTTGGAAAACACAGGTAATTACCATTGAGATAAAAATGCACCATGATAAATGGTCAGAACCAGAAGGTATTGAACAATTAGCCCGTTATTTGGATAGACTGGGCCAAAAAACAGGGTATATGGTATTTCTCGAAAAGAAAAGCGCGTTGGAATTATCCTGGGAGGACCGCATTCGTCGGGAAGTACACATAGTTAACAACAAGGAAATTATTATATATGCCATGTAGGGGCGAATTGCATTCCGACCTAAAAATAGTTTATCTGACCTGACCCCCTGGGGTCACATGTCTATAGATCATTAGGCCCCTGGCGGCACAATTTCCTGTGTATAAAAAGCCCAGTACCAACAGAGACGAAACTATCAGATAGAACGAGAAACCAACCCGTTCTGCAAAAAATTACCCTTGGTGCGAAATATCAGAATGAATAACTTATGAATAACGAAATTATTTTGTATCGCCCAAACGAACTTGCTGAGCATATAGAGGATAGGTTAGAAGACGAAACCGTTTGGCTAAATAGGCAGTAGTTAACTATATTGCTTGGCAGGGATGTGAAGACTATTGGCAAACACATTAATAATGTATTTGAGGATGGAGAATTACAAAAAAGTTCAACTGTCGCAAATTTTGCGACAGTTCAAAATGAAGGTGGAAGAACAATAGAACGTCAGATAGAATATTACAATCTTGATGTTATTATTTCGGTTGGCTATCGGGTTAAGTCAAAACAGGGTACGCAATTCAGAATATGGGCAACAAATGTTCTAAGAGATTATTTGCTGAA
>JAUMBJ010000020.1:0-3137 GCA_032115755.1 Saprospiraceae bacterium | reverse complement strand
CGGATCTTTCATTTTTTTAAGTGACGCCAATTGTTGATTAAAACCTGCATACTTCTGGATAGAATGATTTAGTATGAAACAATCAAGATCTCCGTCCTTGTCATAGTCAAAAAAAACAGCTTGTGTGGAGTATCCCATATCGTCAAGACCATATGCAGCTGCACTTTCCGTGAATGTCAGGTTTCCATTATTGATGTAAAGCAAATTACTTCGCAAACTTGGTGACTCGGCTGCCGAGCGGCATATATAAATATCAAGCCATCCATCATTGTTTATGTCTACCACACTTACTCCGGTTTTCCATCCCTGTGACCTTCCTAGGCCAGCAGATGCGGTTACATCTTTAAAAGCGATTTCGTTACCTCCTTGATGAATATATAACCTGTCTGGGACAATGTTTCCGGTAAAATATAGATCTATAAACCCATCATTATTAAAATCTGCTGTCGCAACTCCCCCACCATTATAAAAATATCCATATTTCATTACATTAAAGTCCGGAGAATCTGACAATTCATTATTAAACTTTACATGGGTATCATGGACATCGAGCGCTGTAAACATAGTATCTTGATGGTCTGTGCCGCAATTGTTCAAAAATATTATGCTACATATTATAATGCATTTATAAATTATTATATTATTCATATATTTTATGATTTACCGTATGATGCGTACAATATTCTTGTTAAATCTGAAATAATGGATTCCGCCAATATTTCCGACGTACAACCTTCAACAAATATAGATACAATCAGGGGTTTATGCAGAAAAATAATTCCTGTATCACCTCGAAACTCAGGTAGTAATCCAGATTTATGTGCTACAGGAGTTCCGGAAGGTAATCCTGCAGGCATAACAGCTTTATCATCACAATGAAGCAAGAGTCCGAGCATTATGGCAGCCCTTCTATCCCCTTTTCGGGCTCGATTATATATATCCAGCACAAATCGATTGGCTTCAGATGCTGTAATCAGGTTTTGAATTCCTTTCGAAATTGCTTCAGCGTCCATCATTTTCCGATTTAAATATGTATTCCGATACCCTGCAGATTTTAGCCATTTGTTGATTTGTTTAATGTCCAAAATATCTATAATGATATTGGTGGCTGTATTGTCACTTTTAATAATCATGGCATGAGCAAGGTTCTGAAAGCTAATCAACGTATTTTGGTTTAAAAACTGGATTTCTCCGGCTCCGCCAACTTTGTCTTTCTCCTGCAGCTGGTAATCCGGTAAAATAAGATGACCAGATGATGTACCATATACATCATATAAAGCTATGAGCAACGGGATTTTAATTATGCTCGCAGCTTTAAAGACCTCGTTTTCATGATATGCAACAAGTTTCTCCCCAGAAGTACTTTGAACTAAAACACTAATTTTCAAATGCGGGTAACGCTGGATATATTGAAAAACCTCCTTATCTACTTGCCCCTTTAGCGTAAATACAATAATTATTTGCAAAAGAATAACTGCAATTCTTTTTTGTATAAATATCATTTCTTAACTGAAAGCTGCTGATAAAATTTATGTGCAATAAATGCTTCCTTTTGCCCTAGCGAACTATTTTTAAGATACTGATCAAAATCACCTATCACATTCGGAGCATGCCAAACGATCTGACGGTTATTTATATCCATTAATTCCTTAATATAACTTGTGAGGCTAAAATCATGATCATAAGGTTGTCCAGTACCCAGATTTTCAGGATAACTATCTGCCATGTCCAGATACTCAATAGCTTGAGCATATCCAGATTGCCGCTTTGCCTCGTCCATTGCAGCAAACAGACATGATTCTCTAAATAGTTGATGAAGTCCTGATGCCCCTTCGTGCGGCAAGCTTTGTAGGGAAGATAAAAATGCTACAGCTTCCTTATATTTTTTATTAGCAAAATAAGCTTTTGCCAAAACTTGACCGGTTTTATAATTATCGGGGTGAAGTTGCTGAAATTTACTAATAGTTTCAAGAGCTTCCTTATGCCTGGCCTGCTCCAGTAAAAATTCAGTCCAAGCTTTCACTACTCTCCAGTCATCAGGACGCAAAGAATATGCCGACTCAAGCGACACCTCTACGGTATCAGCATGGTTTTTCCACAAAAGCGCCTTATTTAGATAAAAAGATGCTGATGTTGGTTTACCGGCTTTAGCAAAACTTGCTTTAGCTTCCCCGATAAGGCCTTTAGACCATTGGAGTTTTCCACTTAAATAATGCCATAACCAGTTTTTTGAATTTTCACTTGCCCATGTAAGTAAAAAAAACTCTTCTACCCGGAACGGAAATGCAAGTTCATATGGCATGCTGGCAGCTTTTTCTAGTTGTTCCTGGTAATTATCGCCAGTTTTTGATGTAAAAAATGACTTCCATAATTGAACCATAATATGGTCTGGTGCGGCATTCAATAGCGTAACTGCATCATTATAGTGTCCGCAAGCAGCATACCACAACGCCATTTCGATATAATTCTGATGCGGCATTTCGTTGACCCATCTTTCTTTCATTAATTCTTTATGATCAACTATATAACTTTCTGCCAGTGCAAATGGATCCAAAGGATTTTTTTCTATCAAGTTTTTTAATAATTCCTGATGATTGCTAGACTTTCTAGACAAAATAATATCCAGGTAACTGGCTTCCAGAGTTTGTGGAAAGTGCTCTAGACATTCCTTTACTATGGCTTTAGCTAAATTGAATTTACCGGCTCGATAATTGGTTAGTGCCAGATAATACAATGCGGATTGTTTGGTTTCCTGTTGCGTGGTGGCTACGCTAAACCCATCTTCTGCATTTACAAAATCTCCGGCCAATAAATGCAAATAACCCCAGTAAAAGTTAGCCCAACCGTCGTAGGTGTTTATTTCTAACGCACGTTTTAAATAGTCTTTTGCGGCACTCTTTTGCTGCATCATTAAAATCATAGATTTTAAAACTAATCCATCTACGTGCCCGGGGTTAGTTTGGATAAGTGTATCAACAGCCCCCATGGCTCCCATCATGTCCCGCTGAGCCAATAAACTTTTGGCTCTAAGATATAATCCATATTCAGATTTCCAATTCATCTCTATAGATCCTTTAAGTGGTCTGCTTACGGCGTTATCGTTATTGAAACCCACAACTTCTCGCTCATTAAGGGAT
>JAUMBJ010000019.1:0-14842 GCA_032115755.1 Saprospiraceae bacterium | reverse complement strand
ATATGCTATGTTAAATATTGTTAATCAAATCATTAGGGTATTTTGAATACATTACCGTACCAAAGAAAAACTTAATTTTGCTTTTAGAAAACACCACTCATGAAGTTACAATTATTATTCACAGGGATATTTATACTATTACTGACAAGCTTAATTTCTTGTAAGCAAGGTGCTGATGAAAATTCATCCGGCACCGTTACTTTAAAAGGAAAAATTAATCAGGCACTTTCACCATCCATTCTGATTGATCTGAGAGACACTCTATTGGAAATCACACTGAATAATGATGGTACATTCACCCATGAAATCGAATTGACCAGCAGTGGTCTGTATAAAATAATGCACGGCAATTTGAACAATGCAACAAATATATACCTTGCTCCTGACTACACTTGTAATCTTACAGCCACAGGATCAAATTTAGCCGAGAGTATTGTATTTTCAGAAGACCTAAGTATTGAAAACAATTATCTTAAGGAAAAGACAAATTATGAAAGAATGCTTATTTCTCAAGAACAAGAAAGCCTCTTTACTTCTGATGAAATGAGCTTTATCCAAAAGATAGAGGGTATTAAGACTAAATATATCGATCACAAAAAAGCATATCAGAAGCAACATAAAATTTTTGAGCCATTTTTTGAAGAATTGGTTAATATGGACGTAGAATTCAATATTGCCAATTTAAAAATGATATATCCGGATTATCACAAGTTTTATAAGCAACAAGACACTTTTCAGGTATCTGCCAATTATTACAGCTTTTTCCAGGCATTGGATATTGACAGGGAAATCAATTTGAATAGCGAGCAATTTCTGCAATTTTTACAAATGTATCTGGAGCAAAAATATGAAGAAACCAAAAAAGACGGACAATCCGAAGAAACAGCTGCAGATAGAATTAAACTGATCAGTGATATTTTAATGAATCAGAAAATCAGAGAAACACTGGCCTATAGAATCATGATGGAATCTTTCCAGATGCGGTTAAATGATGCTATGGAAATGTATGCAAACTATATGGAAGTCGCACAAAATGAAAAATACCGCAAGGAGATTGAACAATTATATAATCAATGGCTACCCTTACAAAAGGGTAAAAAAGCACCCAATTTTGGTTTTACAGACATCAACAACAAAGTATATTCACTTGACAATTTTCTGGGAAAGACAGTGTACATTGACGTATGGGCTACATGGTGCGGCCCATGTCTTCGAGAAGTTCCTTATCTGGAAGCCCTGGTGAAAGAAATGAAAAATAGAAATGACGTAATCATCATGTCTGTTTCTATTGATGAAATGTCCCAAACATGGAAGAACATGGTTCAGTCGAAAAACATGAAGGGTAATCAGTATCACGTACAGGGTGCCTGGCAAAGTGACTTAAACCAACAATATAAAATCAGTGGAATTCCACGATTTATCCTGATTGATAAAAAAGGAAATATTGCAGATGCCAATGCGCCAAGACCAAGCTCAGGGATGGTAGCAAAATTGATAGACGAGGTAAGTAAAATTTGAAGTAAGCGAAAAGATGGATATTAAAAACAGTGTATTGGAAACCATTGGCAATACGCCTATGGTCAAATTAAACAAAGTAATTGACGATATCCCTTGTATGGTTCTTGGGAAAATTGAAACATTCAATCCCGGACATTCCACCAAGGACAGGATGGCATTAAAAATGGTAGAAGACGCCGAACATGCAGGAAAAATAAAACCTGGCGGCACTATTATTGAATGTACTTCTGGAAATACTGGTATGGGTATTGCCCTGGCCGCTGTAGTCAAAGGCTATAAATGTATATTTACTACAAGTGACAAACAATCAAAAGAAAAAATTGATATTCTTAAAGCACTCGGGGCAGAAGTTATTGTTTGCCCTACCAATGTAGAACCCGACGACCCACGTTCCTATTATTCTGTGGCAGAAAAACTCAGTAAAGAGCTCCCAAATTCTGTATGGTTAAACCAGTATGACAATCTTGCCAATAGGCAGGCACATTATGAATCCACAGGTCCGGAAATATGGAGGCAAACCGATGGTAAGGTAACACATTTTGTTGTAGGTGTGGGTACCGGCGGAACGATTTCAGGAATCGCAAAATATCTTAAAGAAAAAAATCCAAATATCAAAATATGGGGAATTGATACCTATGGATCCGTTTTTAAAAAATATCATGAAACAGGTGTTTTTGATAAAAAAGAAATTTACCCATACATCACTGAAGGTATTGGGGAAGATATCCTGCCTAAAAATGTTGATTTTTCACTAATAGATCACTTTGAAAAAGTAACTGATAAAGATGCTGCCATAGCAGCACGGAGATTGGCTAGAGAGGAAGGACTACTTTTGGGATATTCTGCGGGATCGGCACTTGCCGGTTTACATCAGCTAAAGTCTCAACTGAAGCCATCTGATGTTGTTGTGATTTTGTTTCATGATCATGGAAGTCGCTATGTCGGTAAAATTTATAATGACGACTGGATGAGGGAACGTGGTTTTTTGGATACTGCGTTAAAAGTTTCTCAGCTAGTTGAAAAAAGAAAAGGAAATACATTCATTTTTGCTGACAAAGAGGAACGCATTGCTGATATATTGACTAAAATGAAAACTTTTGATATCAGCCAACTTCCCGTAATGGATCACGGAGAACAAATTGGGTCAGTGACAGAAAATAACCTTCTGGAATACATGCTCATAGATCCTACTACCCATGGACTACAACCAGTAGCTCAAGTTATGGGCGAAAAATTTCCTGAAGTTCCGCTAGATTTGCCCGTAAAAGAACTTCATAATTATTTGACAAAATCCCTTAAGGCTGTCATTTGTTATGATCGTACAGGAAATCCTATAGTACTTACCTCCTACGATATCGTACAATCACTTTAGTAGATTTTTTGGCAAAACAAGTGTTTTTCTATGTAGATTGGGGTGTCAAGATGGTTTGAAGAAGGAAAATATTGTTGTACCATAATTCCTGGAATCTGAAAAGTTAGGGTGTTTTGTAAAGTCATGGTTTGGATTATGTTCCAGTACAAACAATCCATCTGTCTGTAGCAGACCATATTTAAATATATAATCCGGAATTTCGTCCAGATTTGGAAGGGGATATGGAGGACCGGCAAAAATATAGTCAAACTTTTCCGTGCAACTTTTAATAAACGCAAAAACATCACTTTTAATGATGCGTAATTCATGTACTATTTGAAGTTCTTCAGCGGTTTTTTTCACAAATTGAACACAACCCGGAAATTTATCCACATAAGTCGCATTGGTGCATCCGCGGGAAATAAATTCATAGCAATGACTGCCAGTTCCACCAAATAAATCCAGCATATTCACATCCTCAAAATCCAAACGGTTTTGCAATATATTGAAAAGGCCCTCCTTAGCAAAATCTGTAGTTGGCCTTGTCGGCCAGTTTTTTGCAGGGGGAATAAATTTTCTCCCTTTAAATTTCCCTCCTATAATTCGCATGAGCTTCCAAATAATTTAATAGATCCCCAGCTCTATCGGCAACATGGAAATATACTCCATGCCATTAAAATAAATGCTAAGGTTTCGACAAAGAGCTGAATCCAGGGTTATATCTCCAGTAACAAACAATTTTTCCTGAGAATGATCAATATTTAAGTTTTTGGCAAAGTATAATAAAAAATAAAGAACATCATCAGCTGTTTGGTAGTTAACCTGATCATACACTACCCCATGGGATGGAGATTTAATAAATAATGACACATTGGTGGCTGTAAAACCTGCAAATAATACAGTGGTTCTATTTTTCCAATAATCCGCAAATAACTCTACTTCATGCTTAACCTCAAAACCTGATACATGTTGCTCAAGGTATGCATTCAATTCCCTAGAAATGGTAAAATGAATACTCATTTGATATCCTTCCAAAGACCGGTGAATATATTGATATGGCAGAAACGAAGGGTATAAAGATTCTGTAAACGGCTTGCTGTTGTCCAGTAATAATGAAGGTGTACGGCTTGATAATAAAGTAACGCTATCCGTTCTCAGGTTTTGCGGCAAAAATTCCAACAAATCATGTGTATTAGGTAAATACAGAATCTTATGATTTGATTCGGCATCAAAAACTTGAATAAACTTGTAACCGGTCCCCTGATCTATTATTAAATCAGCATGTCTAATACTTGATAAAATTGTTGACATGCCCTCATTCATTACCAGTTTCCGTTGGTATTGGCTGAATTGAGGTCTCCGAATTTTAACATTTTTTCAGGATCATAAAGGGCATCATATTTTTTATATCGAGGATCTGCATATACACCCATAAAATCCTTATATTTTGTACCTACCTGTACTACATTGACCAGGGAATTCTGCTGTCTGATAGTATCTGCAGCAATCTCAAAAATCTTACCTTCTCCAAAAGGAATGTATCGCAGAGAATCGAGATTCATAGGACCACCCAGGAGCGTGAAGAGGGAATCTTTGGCAGACTTTTTTATAATTGTTTTAATAAACTTATCTTGATTTGTTGGGTCGCTTGGATCCGCTTCCAGTTTTTCAACTGAAATTTCTTTTGTAATTAGTACATTGAACAATGTATCAAAGTTATTGGCATACGTCCCTGTTACAGATCTGTAAATATCCTGAGCAATCTGCAATCTCTTCAATGACTGAATAACAGCATCTTTTCGAGTTTCACGCTCTGCCCTAAAAGCAATGGGGTCCTGAATACTTAAATATAACCAATATCCCAAAACACAGAAAATAAGGACAAGACCAATATTTACGACTCTTTTCATTGTAATGATTATTTTTGCTATTTTGATTCAATGAAGATAATGGAAAAATGGAAAAATACAAATCGATTGCGCCAAATTCCAAATAACTATGCAAATATATCACAAGTTTTTATTTTACGAATCAGTAAGTTTAAAAAATGCAAATTGCACCTAAAAATATAACAATACTCGCGATAGAATCTTCCTGTGATGACACGGGTGCATCGGTAGTCAAAAATGGCAAAGTGCTTAGCAATATTCTTTCCAGCCAGACTATACACGAAAAATATGGGGGTGTAGTGCCTGAACTAGCATCCAGGACACATCAGCAAAACATCATACCCGTTGTAGAAGCTGCGCTTTCTATGGCAGGAATAGCAGCTAATGAATTGGATGGCATAGCTTTCACAAAAGGTCCTGGGTTGCTTGGCTCACTAATCGTAGGTGTTTCCTTCGCAAAAGCCTTCGGCCTTGCTCTGGATATTCCTCTGATTGAAGTAAACCACATGCAGGCACATATACTTGCTCATTTTGCCTCCCCTGAAAGCGCTCCACCATTTCCTTTTCTATGTCTTACCGTTTCTGGTGGTCATACGCAAATTGTTCTTGTAAAAAACTACTTTGACATGGACATATTAGGCAAAACTATTGATGATGCAGCTGGAGAAGCCTTTGATAAGGCAGGAAAAATGCTTGGTCTTCCCTACCCCGCAGGACCTTCGATTGATAAACTTTCCATAAAGGGAACGCATAAATTTAATTTCCCTATTCCCAGTGTTCCTAATCTGGATTTTAGTTTCAGTGGTTTAAAAACATCTATATTGTATTTCATACAAGATTCCGTAAAAACAAATTCTCTGTTTATAGAAGAAAATCTGGAAGATCTTTGTCATTCCATCCAAAAAACCATCGTAGAAATTCTAATCAGAAAAATGGATAAGGCTATACAATTGACTGGGGTAAAACATATAGCACTCGCCGGTGGAGTATCAGCCAATTCAGCACTTCGTACTTCTTTCAAAAAGCTTGCATCTGACAAAAATGGAGAATCATATATTCCACCTTTTGAATATTGCACTGATAATGCAGCTATGATCGGAATTGCAGGATATCATAAATTCCTAAAGGGCATATACTGCGGACAGGAAATCAGTCCTGATCCAAGATATACTTTTGAATCTTACACCTGATCAAAATCCACTATATTAAAGAAATTTAAATAAAGAAAAGATCTTAAGTCTGAATTACCTAAATTTGTGCCATCTTTTATGCCTGAAAAAGCGGGTTTAACATTTGTAACAATTAATATTAAAAGCTATGTTCGTCATTGCCGAAAGTGGATCTACAAAGATTGATTGGGCTATATTGAGGGAGGATCAATCTGTCTGGCAAATGACTACCTCCGGAATTAATCCGAGTCTTCGCGACCCCATGACTACACTCCATCTCCCGGAAGAACTTTTACACCATATAAAAAGTTCCGGCGACATCCACTACTACGGTGCAGGAATAATAAGCGAAAAAACAGCTGGTATGGTTAGGGACTGGCTTATGTCACATGGCATTACCAATAAAATATTTACCTACGAAGATCTGCTGGCTTCTGCCAGAGCATGCTGTGGACATGAGGAGGGAATTGCTTGTATCCTTGGAACTGGATCAAACTCTTGTGTCTATGACGGTAAAAAGATAGTTCGTGCCATTCCAACCCTCGGATATTTGCTCAGCGATGAAGGATCGGGATTTCATCTTGGCAAAAAAATCATTACCGCTTACTTTTATGAGGAAATGCCAGAAAATGTAAAGAAATCCTTTGAATCGAAATATCAGATTACAAAGGAACAAGTCATTGAATCCATTTACAAACAACCGGAAGGAAATAAATATATTGCGTCGTTTACAAAATTTCTTTCTGAAGCAGATATATCCTGGAGAAAAAAAATTGTACATGAGGTATTTGATTCCTTTTTCCAAACCCGCGTTTTAGCATACCATACGGATAAAAAGCTACCTGTTAATTTTGTGGGGTCAATAGCTTACCACTTTCAAGAAGAATTGATGGAAGTGATCCATAAATACAATTTACATGCTAAAAATATCATCCAAAAGCCCCTTGATGCGCTGATTGAATTTCATAAAACAAATACAAACCTATGAGTAATATCAAAAGAATTGCAGTATTTACCTCCGGCGGAGATGCCCCAGGCATGAATGCAGCTATCAGGTCGGTGGTTAGAACCGCATTATTTCATGATCTCCATGTATATGGTATCATGGGCGGATATGATGGCATGGTAAAGGGAGATATTCGCAGACTTGAAGTTGGTGATGTGGCGAACATTATTCAGCGTGGTGGCACTATTTTAAAAACAGCCCGAAGTGATGCCTTTCGAACCGCTGAGGGTAGAAAGCAAGCCCATGAATCATTAATGGCCAATGACATTGATGCCCTCGTTGCTATAGGTGGTGATGGAACTTTTACTGGAGCAAACATATTTGGTAAAGAATACAACTTTCCTATTGTCGGACTTCCCGGGACTATCGACAATGATATTTTTGGTACAGATTACACCATTGGATTTGATACCGCGATCAATACTGCTGTTGAGGCAGTCGATAAGATTAGGGATACAGCAGATTCGCACAACAGGCTGTTTTTTGTGGAGGTAATGGGCAGGCATTCGGGCTATATTGCCTTGCATACAGGTATTGGAAGTGGTGCTGGAGCTATTTTGTTACCTGAAGTTGATACTTCAATTGACGAGCTCATTGACAAACTAAATAAAGCAAATAGACGTCAAAAATTATTTAACCTGATTATCGTAGCTGAAGGAAATCAAAATGGAGATGCGACTGCGATTGCACAAAAAGTTAAGGAAGCAAATCCTTCGTTTGATATAAAAGTAACTATTATTGGACACCTACAAAGAGGTGGTTCTCCAACTGCAATGGACAGAGTGCTCGCCTCCAGAATGGGTCATTCTGCCGTAACCAGTCTGCTCAAAGGTGAAAAGGGCATTGCACTTGGTATTATAAATGATAAAATAACGTTTACTCCATTTGAAGAAGCTATAAGCAAAACAAAAAAACTTAATCAGGAATTGGTTAAAATGGCAGAAGCACTTGCTCTATAGATATGGGAACAATGTCCATCATTTACACCACTTTTCCCAATCAAGAAAAAGCAGATCATATACTGAACAACCTGATTGAACATAAACTTGCTGCATGCGGAAATGTATGGTCGTCTTCTAGTAAATATATGTGGAATGGTGCGTTTATGCAAGAAGGGGAATATTGCGCCTTTATAAAAACACTACCTGACTTTCTTGACAAATGCATTGCTGAAATTAAAGCGATGCACCCATACGATGTACCTTGTATCTTACATTGGCAAGCCAACGGAAATGAAGCGTACATAGCCTGGATGGAGACTGTGCTATCTACCTGAATCGGTAAGTCCTAATGCATCAAGTTTGTCAATAATCATTGCCTGTCTTTGCTGCAATGGACCACTCAACTGACAAAAAGGAAATTTATATTTTTGAAGATATTCCAGATACATCTGAAAAATCGCATGCCGCTCGTTCGGATGTTCTCGGAGCGGATCATATACCCAAGGAATATCGTAATCACACAAAAAGTAATATTTTTCACTCTGGCCAAAGGCATTCCTATCTTTCAACTCAGGAAGGAAAGCATCAAACTTATATTTTCCCCATATTTCGATTGTCAATGCATCCGTATCACAAATCAACCACTTATTAACTGATAATTTTCTTTCCTCAAGGCACTGCAATTCAAGAATTCTGGAAAGATCCTGTAGGTCGTAAGAAGGTCTGGACTCCAGATAAATTCTGGCCATTTCTCGAACAAGTGGAAGATGAAACTTCTTTGAAGTCCAATCGGCAAGCGTTGTCTTACCACTCGATTCAGGACCTGTAAATACTATATGCATAAGTTTGAAGTAAAAACTGAATTATCCCGAAATCCTACATTTTACTAATCAATCTTCAATTGAAAAGCAAAATTTTGACGTAAAATCAAACAATTTAAAACACTTAACTCGGCAGATTTATTCAACCTATCCAAAAAGACCTGCAACAAAAGTTATTGTCAGTTCAAATCAAACAAAAAAAAACTATTTTTTTTGTAATATTTCAATTTGCTCTAGTACTGCCTGAGCTTCTACAGCCTTTTCGTCACTTTTCTTCCTATCTGACTTAGATAATTGAAAGGATTCTTCCAGCAATTTTGTGTATTGTTTCTTAAGTTTTTCAACTTCCGATTCTTTCTTAAATAATCCGAACATGTGGTATAATTTTAATACAAACACCAAATTGTCGTTTGTGTTTTTTAAATATAGAATGATCATTTTAATTTAAATGACCATGTAAAAACAAATCGGGCTATAAGTATGCCATTTGCATCATAAGCCACGGACTGCATCATTGCATTTGCTGACGGGTTTTCTTTGTCTAAACCCATTAATATCCGAGAAACTTCTAAGCCATCACAACAGGAAAATGTAATATGTCCTTTGGCTTTTTTTAAAAATTCACCTTCCACCTTGGTTACCAGATATGAAACCTTTTCTTTATGCTTTACATGATGGAAAATCAATAGTCCCGTGGATAGTTCAGCTGCTCCAGATAGTGCAGCGAAATAAATTGATTTAAAAGGATTTTTAGTAAACCAGTTATACTTCAGGGATACTGAACAATCTTTATCTTCTAATTTGGCTACGCCCACATTCCAAAATGCCAGGGTGGGTAATCTTCTTATAAAAAACAGGAAATATAAAAAACCAGATTTTACTTTTGACATCTTAGTATTTTATGTTATCATGGGTAGTTTCTTCGTTCGTGGCTATTATTCGGCGTAATTTTTTTACTTTCCTAACGGGGAATCCATGGAATCTCCTCTTCACCGTTTTCTTTACCTAAAACACGAGAAAGCACAAAAAAGAAATCAGACAATCGGTTGACATATGTGATAATTAGAGGGTCAACGGCAGAATACTCTGCAAGTGTTATAATTCTGCGCTCTGCCCGCCGACAAACTGTCCTGCAAAGATGAGCATAGGAAGCCCCTTCTCCACCTCCTGGCAATATAAAATATCTTAGTTTGGGTAATACCTCATCCCATTCATCCATTTTGTTTTCGAGCTCTTGTATATCATCCGGCAGAATATCAGGTGTTATCATTTCCTTTTCTGGATCTGATGCCAGATTACTTCCTATCGTAAAAAGGCGACTTTGAATTTTTTGAAGAAAACGTTTTAAATCTTCTTTTTGTATACTTGAGGCACACAATCCAATAAAAGCATTTAGCTCATCTATTGTCCCGTAAGCTTCAATCCTGACATCATCTTTTTTGAGACGCTTCCCACCGTATAAACTGGTAAAACCCTGATCTCCCGTTTTTGTATATATTTTCAAGTGTGTTGAATTTTAAATTATCAAGGCATTTTATTGTACTTTTTCGAACTGCATCATGCCTTTTATTAAATATGATCATGTGGATAAATAACCTGAAATACTTGCATATAAAACACCATCGGAGGGGGTATAGTTGTTTTCAAGGTATAAAAATAATTCCTGATCTACCGGTCTTTCGATCTTCTTTTTCCCCGTATGTATTACAACATCATCCCGATTCATCCAGGTTTCCAAAGATGAAAAATCCGGAATTTGCGAATCATTCCATGCAATGGCAATCATTTGCCATTCAGGTAATTCGGTATTAATTAATTCGAGTCTATTTTTCCCTAGTTTTTGCAAACATTTAATTCGATTTAAAATATCCGTAAATACCATATTGCTAAAAACAATGACTAATGCCTCCGCTTTTTCGGGAGCAACTATTTTAAGCTTCTCCCATTCACTGGCTTCAATCCCCTGAACAACTAAAAATTTGACAAATTCAGATTCCAATGCCTCAAGTTCATTCCTGTGCAGTTTTCTGTATAAAACTTTGTTCTTATTCATTGTAAATTATTGGCAAGGAATTGAAATAAAACATAATTTGGTATGAAATTACTACTAAAACTACATTTTTAAAGTACTATGGAAAAAAAATTATGCCTGGAATGTCATGCCATGCTCATTGGAAGAGCTGATAAAAAATTTTGTGACAGTTATTGTAAAACAGCCTACCACAATAAGAATTACAAAAGCAGTCATCAAAAAATAAAAGGCATAAATAACCTGCTTAAAAAAAATAGACAAATTTTAAAAATCTTCTGTGAAGCCGGCATTGTAGAAACTACCTACCAATCCTTACTGCAGGCCGGATTCCATTTCCAATATTTCACGCATCAATTTACAAACTCCAATAATCTTAAAATTCATTACTGCTATGAATTTGGCTATATAAAAACCATGAATGATCAGATCATTATTTTATCTGACCTTACTAAAGGATTTGAATTTAAGGAAACACTAAAAATATCCTTCAATTGAATTTTACTTTTAACTTTGTACGTCGTCAAACTTACAATCCGTGCTGGAATTATTCCGTAATAATCAATTTATCAATTCGCTACTTCTTGTACCATATATCGTACTTGTAAACTTTTATGCATTATTTAGTCCGGTAGAGATAGAGATTACGACACTCACCCCAATAGCAAAAATGTTATTATTTTGGATAAATAGCAGTAAAATTTCTTTTTACATTGGGGTTGTGCTGTTATTCATTCAGGCTGTTTTGCTCAATAGATTTGTGGGAGACCAGAAAATGAGCAAGGAAAACACGGCATTACCAGGTTTGATGTATATCTTATGGATGGCCATTATATCAAAGGGAACCATTTTATCTCCGATCGTGTTGGCTAATACATTTCTGATTGCAGGGATTTATTTTCTTTTTGATACTACTCGGTTAAAATCATACGTTCATTTGGTTTTTAACTGCGGATTCTACTTGGGTCTTGCAGGTCTGACATATACGCCATACGTGATTTTGATACCACTTGGAATCATCAGTTTTTACCACATCAAGCCCCTTAAATTTATTGAAATTATTCAGTTTCTAGGTGGAACCATAAGTGCATTGATTATCGCTATACTTTATGTTTACGGTCAGACAGGCAAATGGATATTGGCAGTACAATTTTCATCACCCTCTATGCACTCCTGGAATATATATAACGATGGGAAATGGATGCCTGCAGTAGTATTACTTCATTTATTATTATTCATTTTTTTGAGTATTTTCATGTACCAGTTTGTGATGGAAAAGAAAAATATTATTGCCAGAAAAAAAAATGATGTCATATACTGGATGTATGGAGCGTTTTCGATAAGTATACTTGTTTTTGGTTTTAGCTTCACCAAGCTCGCCTGTTTTGCCATCCCCGCAGGAATTTTTGGGGGCATATTAATTGCAGATCTAAAGTCTAGGTTAGCCGGCGAAATTGCTCATCTCTGGTTACTCATTATTCTATTTGCTCATATATTTCTCTTAATATAATGATAGAAAACATCAAAATAAGAAAATTTGAAAAAACGGATTTAGAATCAGTTTTTGGACTGGTAAAGGAGCTGGCTGCATTTGAAAAAGAACCAGAAAGCGTTACCGCAGCAATAAAAGACTACCATGAAGCCTTCGACAATGGCCTTATTGATGGGCATGTAGCGGAGCTGGAAAACAGCGAGATAGTCGGAATGACACTTTATTTTGACGCCTATTCTACGTGGAAGGGAAAGACTTTATATCTGGATGATTTTTATGTAAAAGAACCCTTCAGAAAGCATGGTGTTGGTCAAATGTTGTTTAGTGCATTTATTAAAGAAGGCATGCACAGGAAAGCCAAGCAATTAAAATGGCAGGTATTGGACTGGAATGAAGTAGCCATAGATTTCTATATCAAGCAGCACGCTGAATTGATTAAAGGATGGTGGAACGGCAGAATACTACTACAATAAAAGCTAATTAAATCCCTTCAGAACTTTAAGATTTAATAGCATCCAAAGCCTGGTTGAGGTCCCAAATAATATCTTTAGGATTTTCAACACCAACAGACAAACGAACGAGGTCAGGTGTAATACCCATTTTAATTTTTTCCATTTCAGGAATACCCGCATGTGTCATGGTTGCAGGATGCTCTGCAAGACTTTCTGTGCTTCCAAGACTCACTGCAAGTTTGATGAGCTTAAGATGATTCAACAATTGAAAAGCTTCCTTTTCACCACCGACGACATGAAATGAGAGCATAGCGCCAGGCGAACTGTATTGTTTTTTGTATATTGAATAAGCCGGGTCTGTTTCCTCCAATAGTCCGAGATAATGAACTTTATGCACTTTTGGATGCGCTTTAAGAAAATCAGCTACCTGTGAAGCGTTTTGAGCTTGAGCTTCCATTCTAACTTTTAATGTTTCTAAGCTACGAAGTAAGAGCCAGCCTGTCCATGGACCTGCCATATTGCCAAGAAATGTGCGTAGCGTTTTAACTCTGGCCATCAAATCACTGCTACCCAAGACAGCACCGGCGATAACATCAGAATGTCCTCCAATGTATTTTGTCGCAGAATACACAACGAGATTAGCACCCCACTTTAGCGGGTGCTGCCACAGAGGCCCCATATAGGTATTATCTACTGTGACAAGAACCTGTCGATCCTGAGTGCTGTACTTTTTAGCCCAGCGCACGCAAGACTCGATATCTATAATCTGATTGGTCGGATTTGCCGGCGTCTCTACATATATCATAGCAAGACGTTCAGATGCACCGGCTTGCTGCAAGAGACTATCTATAGCTGCATCAGACATTGTTCCGGAAAAACCAATGGCCTGAATACCTATTTTAGGAAGAAAATGTTGCATAAAATGGTCGGTACCCCCATACACAGGCATGGAATACAAAATACAATCCCCTGGCTTCAGAAATTCAAGTAGTACGGTTGTAATGGCCGACATACCACTTTCAAAAACAGCACAATCTTCAGCCTTGTCCCAAAGGCAAAGCCTGTTTTCCAGAATTTCAAGATCAGGATTATTGAGCCTAGAATAAATCAACCCAAGCTCTTCGCCGGGATTTTTATCGCGCAGACCATAGGCTATCTCAAAAAATGCTTTGCCCTCCTCCGCATTTTTAAAAACAAAAGTAGACGTCTGAAAAATAGGGCACTTGATGGCTCCCTCCGACAATTCTGGTTTATATCCATAGGACATCATCAAACTCTCAGGCTTAAAATCCCACATTGCAAAATATTTTATTACTATCAAAAGTATAATAAATAGATATATTTATTAATAATAACATATTTTTTAGAATATTTTTCCTTATAATATAATATATTTATATTTTTATTCCATTGTCAAAATATAATGTATGACAAAATAGAAAATTATGCTAAAAATCGACGAACTAGATATCAAAATATTACAATTGTTGCAGGAAAATGCAAAATATACCATTAAAGAAATAAGTTCACATTTGCATTTAACACCTACGCCAGTATTTGAGCGCATCAAAAAACTAGAAGCAGAAGGCATTATCACCGGGTACGAAGCACAACTAAATCGAAAAAAATTGGGCAAAAACCTACTCGTATATTGTCAGGTAGTACTTGAATCGCATCACCAGGATAAAATAAAAACATTTGAAAAAGATGTATTACAGTTTTCAGAAATATTGGAATGTCATCATATAGCCGGCAATTATGACTATATGATGAAAATTTTGGTTGACAATATGGATAATTATCAGGATTTCATCAAAAACAAACTTGCCTCCCTAGAAAATATCGGTAAAGTGCAAAGTTCCTTTGTCATGTCTGAAATAAAATCCGACAATAAAATCCCCCTCGACTCAGAAAAATCAAGTCCCAATCTATAAAATACGCGATCAATATTGTTAAAAAATATATATTACATAAAAAAATATCAAAAAATAACATATTATCTTTTTTTATAATATATTAAGTGTTATGTTTGCATTGCTTTTGTCTTAAAGAAGATGAGTTTTTTATTTTGAGATCCTAGTTTTGGACCATAACCGGCAACAAGAAATCATGTAAAATGAGGTCATCCCAATAACCGAACTAAGATGGCTAGGATCTTGGTGCATATATTCAGA
>JAUMBJ010000018.1:0-10769 GCA_032115755.1 Saprospiraceae bacterium | reverse complement strand
TATTTGTGCTAGAAATCTTCAGGAATGTTTGCTGCTTCAGCTACAAGATAAGTTGGATAAAGACAAGGATGATGCGGCTAAACAAACAGCGCTTGACATTCTGAGAAATTACTTTGAAGAATTCACCAAGAAGCATTATGAAAAAATAAAGCGCATGATGTCACTGTCAGACAGTGACCTCAAGGATGCTATCGAAGTAATTATTAAGCTAAACCCCAAACCGGCAAGTGCTGTTGATACTTCTTCTATTAATCAATACATCATCCCAGATTTTATCATTTCAAATAGGGATGGAGAACTCGAACTAACGCTGAATAGTAAAAATGCTCCTGATCTGCGCATCAATGATCAATATATGGACATGCTCAAGGGATATCGAGAAGCTGTTCAGGGAAGAAAGGCCACTAGACCTGAAAAAGAAGCTGTGTTGTTTATCAAACAAAAAATTGATTCAGCCAAGTGGTTTATCGATGCCATCAAACAACGACAAGATACCCTGTATAGAACAATGTATGCCATCATGCAATATCAGCATGACTATTTCCTTACCGGTGACGAGCGCAGAATTAAGCCAATGATACTCAAAGACCTGGCAGAGGTAACAGGTCTTGATATTTCTACTGTTTCCAGGGTGGCAAATTCCAAGTTTGTGCAGACCGAGTTTGGCACGAAGCGCCTCAAAGACTTTTTCTCTGAATCGATGCAGGCTCAGGATGGCAGTGAAGTGTCGACACTAGAAGTTAAAAATATTTTGAATGAAGTAATATCTCGTGAGGATAAGACAAAGCCTCTTTCAGATGAAAAATTAATGGAAATTCTTTCAGAAAGAGGTTATAATATAGCGCGGCGAACCATTGCCAAATACAGGGAACAATTAAATATACCTGTTGCGAGACTGCGCAAGGAACTTTGATTAATTACCTTATGTTTTGCTCCTTACCCGCCGCAGAGCTGAATTTATAGTTTACATGTAATCTTTGATGCACATTCAGTTCTTAGCTATTTGAGCTTGAAAAAGCTCCAATCGGCATCAATATTTAGACTTCAAACCTTGCTTTTTTACTTTTTTGCTTCATGGATGTAGATTAAGAATATTTTAGCATTAGGAGTTGTGTGAAATTAAACCTTTCAACATTCTGACTAAGTCAACACGTACCTTGGATCGCCAAACGCAACATTAATCCTCCGTTTATGGTTTACATCCTGAAGTCAGCTTGATGGTTACTGTCTACATTCAATTTTACCATATTTAATCACATAAAAAGATTATGCACAAAGCCTGTCTGATAACGATTGGAGACGAAATTCTCATAGGACAAATCACGGATACCAATTCCGGTTGGCTAAGCCAATATCTTGGCAAACTTGGCATTCAGGTAGGCATGACTATAAGCATTGGTGATGATCAGACACAAATTGTGGATACCTTGAAGCAACAAACTGACAAATTTCCGCTGGTTATTACCACCGGTGGCCTAGGACCAACCAAAGACGATATCACTAAAAAAGCTATCGCATCATTTTTACAGGTTCCGTTGGTTTTTCATGAAGAAAGTTACAACAGAATACTGAATATCTTCAAAAAATTAGATCGGCCAGTTTCAGAAACGCACAAAGAGCAGTGTTTTCTGCCAGAAGGTGTAGAAATTTTACCCAATAGTATGGGTACTGCGCCAGGCATGCTGTTTCAAGCAGGTAAGGGAATATTAGTTTCACTTCCAGGTGTGCCATTTGAAATGATGGCCATTGCGGAAGAATCATTGAAACCAATACTGTCTCAGAAATTTACAAATGGAATTATTTTAACAAAAACGATTTTGGTGGCAGGGGTCGGAGAAACGGAAATTGAAGATAGGATAACGTCCATCATCAGCACGATGCCCAAACATTTAAGTATTGCCTATTTGCCTGCACTTGGACAAGTTCGTCTCAGGCTTACTATTACAGGATCACATGATCGCAGCTCCTTAGAAAAAGCACTTCAGCAGTTTACTGAAAAGATTTGCGATGAGTTGGGTGATCTTGTATTTGGATATGACGAGTCGAATCTGGAGACTGAAATTGGAAAATTATGTCAGGAAAAATCAATTAAGATTGGAACCATTGAAAGTTGTACTGGCGGGAAAATAGCACATCGCATAGTCTCGGTTTCTGGCGCATCTTCATATTTTGAAGGCAGTATAATCAGTTATTCCAATCGTATTAAAAATCAGGTTGTCGGCATTCCCGCTGAAATACTGTCAAAGCATGGAGCTGTCAGTGAGACGACAGTCAAGGAAATGGTAAAGCGCGGATGTGCATTACTGGGTGTTGATGTGGTAGTTGCTGTGAGTGGCATAGCGGGACCAACAGGTGGTAGCCCTGAAAAACCGGTTGGTACTATTTGGCTGGCCGTTGGAAACGAGACAGAAGTCACCACCATGCTGTATAAAGCGGGTAAGAACAGGGCAAAAAATATAGAATTGGCTGCCCAAGCCGGACTTAATCTGCTTAGAAAATTTTTACACCGTCAATAATTGCACTATTTTTGCAGTACTAACCCAACCAATACCTATATACCATGGCCAAAGTTGAACTTATAATGCCCAAAATGGGGGAAAGCATCATTGAAGCCACTATTCTTAGATGGTCAAAAAAACCAGGAGACAAAGTGAGCACGGATGAAACTATCCTCGAAATTGCTACGGATAAAGTAGATTCGGAGATCCCATCACCCGCTGACGGCATACTTAAGGAAATAATTTATCCTGAAAATACCGTGGTAGAAATTGGTAAAGTTATAGCCATTATCGAAACGGAAGGGGACGCTGTACAGCCAACACCCTCTGTCATGCCAGCTCAGGAAGCCATTGTGCCTTCTACGATGGAAAAAAGCGGTGCGGAAATACCCGCATATGAAAAACTCACCGAAACCATAATAACATCGCCTGTGGCCACATCGTCCAACTTTGCAGGACAAGATAGCAGATTTTACTCCCCATTGGTTAAAAATATGGCCAGAGAGGAAAAGATATCTGCTGAAGAGCTTGCCGGGATCCCGGGCACAGGATCAAATGGTAGGGTTACGAAAACCGATATGATGCAATATCTTCAGGACCGGAATAAATTGGGAAATGTATCTTCCCAACCACCTGCAACTGTATTGACATCTCCACAAAAGCAAATGGAATCGAACCAGATACAAGCAGCAGGCATTTCGCTTTCTGGTCAGGGCGAAATCATTGAAATGGATAGAATGCGTCGACTTATTGCCGATCACATGGTCATGTCTAAGCAAACTTCACCGCATGTCACTTCATTTGTGGAATCGGATGTGACGAATATGGTTCTATGGCGCGAACGAAACAAAAAGAAGTTTCAGGAAAAATATGGAGAAAATATCACATTTACCCCATTGTTTATAGAAGCTGTTGTAAAAGCTCTGAAAGACTTCCCGATGGTCAACATTTCATTAAATGGATACCAGATCATCAAGAAAAAAGATATCAATATTGGCATGGCGGCAGCATTGCCTTCAGGCAACCTCATTGTACCCGTAATCAAAAATGCGGATATGCTCAATTTGATAGGATTAACAAAAAATGTCAATGATCTTGCGAGAAGGGCCCGCGAAAACAAATTAAAACCGGAAGAAATTCAGGATGGTACTTTTACCATTACCAACGTAGGTACTTTTGGCAATATAATGGGAACACCCATTATAAATCAACCGCAGGTCGCCATACTAGCGACCGGTACAATTATCAAAAAGCCTGCAGTTTTGGAAACTGAACATGGCGATGTAATTGCCATTAGGCATATGATGTTTCTATCACTATCCTATGACCATAGAGTCGTGGATGGATCTCTGGGGGGAGCATTCCTGAAGAAAATATCGGATTACATGGAAAAATTTGACATACACAGGGAGATCTAGTACCTGGATTTGTTACAAATTTTACGATGTACTTCAAGCACCTGATTTGTCAAAGATGTAATTCCATCGTTTACAATCATGTAATCAGCTACGGCAGATTTTTGTTCTTCTGGTAATTGCCTATTAATTTTTTGTAAGACCTGTGCCCTGCTCAAGTTGTCTCTTTTCATGACGCGCTGGATTCTTATTTCTTCGGGACAAGTAACTACAATCAATGCATCCAGGTTTAGATATATTTTATTTTCAACCAATAAGGCCGCCTCTTCAAGCACATAAGGCTTCTCATGATCTTGACCAATCGTCCAATGCTCAAACCTTTTATGGACTTCCGGATGAACAATTTGCTGTAATTGATCCAGCATTTCGGGTTTTGTAAAAACTTGATTACTAATCCACATTCGATTGAGATGACCGGATTTGGTGTATGCTTCTGAACCGAGTAGTACCTTAATCGATATCATGACTTCTGGATCATTTTCCATGATCCATTTTGCTTCCTGATCTGCATAAAAAACAGGAATTCCAAGTACTTCAAAAATTTGACAAACGATGGATTTACCAGCTCCTATTCCACCTGTAATGCCAATTTTTTTCATCATTAATTTATTTAAGTAGAAATATTTTAATTTTAATTACCAAAGTGAAAATAACCAGAAATCCAACACATATTCTTCCATATTTAATGTAAGCATATGCTAATTTACTGTAAATATGATTATTAAATTACATTATACCATTTTCGTCTGACATGTTTTGCCTAATCAATTTAACAACTAGGAGACTTTTAATCAAAATTGGAAAATTATAAGTTGGTTGAATGGTTAAAGTAATTGATAATAAAGCTGGGTTTTAGATATTTGAGCATGTTTAGATGGTTTATTATCTGCAATAAAATAAGTTTATATTTACAAGGAAAACATAAAATTATAATTTTGGCCACTTTAAAATAACTGATAACGGGATGCTGCTCATTAGCGTAATATTTTATTTTGTAATTACCTTGTTGCTTGGCTTTTACGCACACAAAAAGATAACATCTTCCACTGATTTTATTAATACCGGACGAAACTTACATCCTGTTATCAATACGGCAGCTTTATTTGCTTTATGGTTTGGCAGTGAAACTATATTTGGAGCGAGCTCAGAATTTGCAAAAAACGGTATTATTGGGATCATTGAAGATCCGCTTGGCGGCGTAATGTGTCTTTTATTGGTAAGTTTCTTTTATGCCAGAAGGCTGTATAATTTAAACATACTGACCATAGGGGATTTATTTAGAATGCGGTATGGAAAGACGATTGAAATGATAGCTTCAGCAATGATGATTTTTAGCTTTTTTGGATATGCAGCAGCGCAACTTGTAGCACTTGGATTGCTTTTGCAAGTCCTTACAGGAATGGGACTTACCCTTGGCATATTAATAAGTGCTAGTATTGTGTGTTTATATACCTTATCGGGTGGTATGTGGGCTGTATCCTTAACCGACTTTGTTCAGAGTATCCTAATAGTAAGTGGATTGCTTGCCATGACTGTGTACTTAACGCAAATGGCTGGAGGGGCTTCTGCCATTATTAGCAGTTTGCCAGATGATCATCGCAAAATATTACCCGAGGAATCAGGTATTACAAGCTGGATGAACTGGTTAGCTTCCTGGATGGTGCTTGGTTTTGGCAGTATAGCATCACAGGATATATTTCAGCGGCTCAATTCTGCCAGAAATGCAGACGCGGCAGTGTCGAGTACTTTTTGGGGAGGAATAATTTATTTTTTGTTGGCCATGCTCCCCTTATACCTTATTCTTGGTGTCAAACTTCTATTTCCTCATCTGTTGGAAGGCGACTTACAGACAGCACTGCCCAATATGGTTATAGAAAGTATGCCGCTTTGGCTTCAGATATTGTTTTTTGGTTCATTGTTTAGTGCGATCATGAGTACCTGTAGCGGAGCAATACTGGCACCTGCCAGTTTATTGTCAGAAAATCTAATCAAAGAACTTTGGAAAAAGCCATTTGATGATCGGACTTTTCTTTTAATGACCAGGTGGTCTGTAGTCATTATTGGAATCATTTCTGTTTGGGTCGCGACATTAAAGCAAAATATTTTTGAATTGGTGGCTATGTCCAGTATTATAGGACTTGTGTCTATATTTGTTCCATTCCACAAAGCATTATGGTCGAAGGAAGTTAGCCGTACCGGTGCCGTTTCTTCCATGATAATTGGCTTAGTTACCTGGACCATTTTTGAATTTGTATTTCCAACAGAAATTCATCCACTTATATATGGATTTTTAGTCTCCGTAGTGGCGTATTATGCGGGTGCAATAGTGGAAACTTGTCTTCAAAAAACTATCTGATCATTCTTTTTGACCCCAATACCACACCTGAAAATCCAAGCAAAGCTGTGGCAACAGTATCTGTCACCACAAACCATGTGGGAAGGTTATACGTAAACAGGTAAATTAAAACCGAAACAAAAATCACAGAAAAAGATATCATTCCAAATATAATACGGTTTCCCTCCGATACAAGCGCAGAAATCAAACCTGCCGCAAATGCTGCCAAGCAATGGCTAATGGCAATTATCCAAAAGGCTTTGGAGGGCAACGTAGCAAACCATTGGTCTACCGCAGATTTATTGGAATAATTCAGGTCAAGAGGCGTTGGGTAAAGACCTTCTTTAATCATTTGAGCCATAATGATGATGAGTACGGCTGTCACCAAACCTGCAATAATTGAAAGCAATTGTCTCAAATGTATAAATTTAATGTTACAAAAATATTATAAATAAGTATAATCCTTCTGATTTTGATCGTAAATGTCATCAGCTCAACACATTCATGGCATTTTCATAAGGCATAAAAATTAAAGAGGCTTCCCGACAATTCGGAAAGCCTCTTTATTGCATAAAAGGTAATTCTATATTTTACTAAAAGTTCTTGTTGAAACGCCATTTTTAGTTTGTACATTAACCTGATATAGGCCTTGCTGCAGGTGTCCAACCTGAATAAAGCCGGCATTATATACATCAGGTGTTACTTGCCGGCCAAGCATGTCGGTGACAAACACTTTGTAATCTGATTCTGTCTTAAAATCAATAGCTAACTTTAAAGTCTCCGTTACAGGATTTGGATATATTCCAAGGTGAGCAATATCAGTCACATCCTCTGAAGATGAAGGCAAGCTGAATGCAGAAAATATAGATTTGGTCGTACTATATCTATAATCATCCTCCATTTTTGGCTTTAAAACAGTTCCATCAGGCGCAATGATTTCAACGCCCGGCGTAGGGTTAGAGGCATTAAAAGCTGTCATGCCATCGCCTTCGCTATCACTAATCAACAGGGTTAGACAAGTGATATCTGTATTTTCCAGCAGCACATCATAGGTAAAAGTGGCATGTGCATCCGCACCACCTCCACCCCACTGCTGAGGTCCAGGATTATATTTTTGCTCCATAATAATACGCTGCTTATTATCTCTAAGCAACCAACTGATTTCACCAGGGTAAAAGTCTGTTGTAAACTTAATTTTATAGTTATCCTGTTGAACAAGTGGTCTAAGGTATGTGGCATCAAACTTTATTTGTTCATTTTCAGCCAATTCCTTATCGTCAATCTTCTTAACCACAACGCCAAACTGGGTAGTTTCTTTAAACTGGTTGATCGTAGGAACAGAAATCTGGGCCTCTTCAAAAATACCGATAGCACGTTGAAGATTGAGATTCTGAACTTCACCATTTCGTATAAAATCAACATTCATATTGGCAACAGGCGTTGTACCCAGATTAAGCACATATGGTTTTTGTGTAAATGCGGCATTATTGCAGAAAGTTTTACTGTCAAGACCCTGTGTTGGAATTAGGTCTTTTTCCTTTACCGGAAGCATGGCACGTTGCCAAATATCCACATCATATCTGTAATCTCCCATTTCCATCACTCTTCTGTCTGGTCGAATAATGTATAGTGTAGGGAAAAAAGCTACTTTCAAAATGCTATTAAAGGTATGGTCATTTACAATACTGTAAGGCACTCCTGCAGTCCAGTCTCCAAAGCTAGAGTTATATAAAGTACCTTCTGCTGTAGCACCATCTGCCTCAATGGCAATCACTCTAATCTGATCAGTTCCTCCCGGACCATACTGGTTATGCAGATTTTTTAAAAAACCGCTGGTATGAAAACTCCAGCAAGGACCGCACCAAGTAGCGAACACGTCAATAACAACTGTCTTGCCTTCGTCAAGATATTTAAATACATCGATTTGGTTCCCCTTAATATCCGTAGTCACAATATTCCCTTCAAGCAGTGCACCTGACTTGATCTGGGCATTTATAGACCCAAGTAGGGTAAAAATAAGTGTAAAAATTAGTAAAAATGGTTTCATATATTCATCGTTTAATTAGGTAAAGTTAATAAAGATACAATGATACGATTGTAAGTTCACTTTTTCAAAAAAAAATGGCCGTACAACGTAAATTTTAAGAATTTATTATGTTTTGCTGTTAAATTATTACTAATATTAAAAAAATAAAGCAGAAAAGCATTTTTTATATTATCTTGTGCTGTATTATGTGTTTTTTGTATTAAATATGAGGTCTATGGTAAGGATTATACTTTTTCTTAGTTTGATTGTGTTAGGAAGCAAAACCTTTGCTCAATTCACCTATAGTCCTAATCCATTCTCTATAACAGCTCCAAATCCAGGAGAAAGTGTGAAGGTTGATCTTGACATGACGGTAGGCAATGACACCACTTATAGAATTTACTGGAAAATGGAATTTACGGAAAGTTTCAAACAAGGGTGGCAAATTCAGCTTTGTGACTTGAATCTTTGTTATGACTACAATGCGCCTATGAGTGCCAATACCAATAGCAAGGCAAATGTAATGGGAATGGGTACGCATTCTTTTGAAATCGGATTTTTACCTAACAATATTGAAGGAAATGGTCAAGTAATTCTGACACTTTTTGGAAATAAAGAATTTACTACATTAGTCAAAACCATTCCAATCAGTTTAGTGGCTGGAAGTTCTTCTTCCAATGACATCAACGGCGCCGGATTGAAGGTATTTCCGAATCCTACCAACAATTACTTCCAGATATATAACGGCAATCATATCAAAAAGATAGAGATTTATAATGTTGTAGGCAGTAAGGTTAAATCATTCAGCAATACTCCCAATGCACAGCATGACATCAGTGATTTGAGGAGGGGGCCATACATCATCAAATTATTTGATGCTAAGAACAGAGCCGTAAAAACTATCCGGCTAATTAAGAATTCAGAAGGAGCGTAAATACGCAAGTAGACCCTAAAAAAGCAGGTTAGTTTCTTATACGTTACACCATAACAAATCTATGGTGCGGATACATTGTGTTGTAGGCAATGTGGAAAACTATGAAACCGAAATAAGAGTTGAAAACTATGAAATTCCACGCATTCATTTTTATCCTTTTTAGCATCATCGTATCTACGGTGAATGGACAAAGTCATCTTCAGACTGAAGATGAGGACAATTTGTATTGGCAACCAGATGTTAAAATCAAATATTCACATTTTCAATCAGAATCAGATGAAGATTGTATCAAGTACAATAAAAAATATGGTTTAAAAATGTCTGCAAACATCCAACTCAAAGGCATTGTAGATATTCCAAAATCACATCTATCAAGAAAGATAAAAAAAAGAACAGGGTACGATAAGGCTTATTTGGCACCTGTATTCTGCAAGAATTGTTCCTGCATTCTTTCTGAGGATTCTGTTGAGTTAGTAGTTTATCAACTATTATTTGATGTAGCTGAAATGTGTACAAGAGGTGCGAGAAAAGAGCTACTCGAAAACCAAAAGCAAATGAATATTAACAATGTGAATAACATGTTCTTCACGACTGTTAAAAATAAATGGGATGAAAGAATGAGAGGAACGTGGACTTCAATCTATCAAGATGTATTAATCCAAAAAAAGGACAGTTCATATGCGGAATGGCGAACTTTGGTTGAAGAACTTTTGGAGGCAAATAAAGACTTTGCAACACAACACTACGAAATTGAGAGACTAATTCTAGGTGAGCCAGTTGAAGAAGGCTATGTACAAGCCAAGACAATAATGGGCGATTTGAAAAGGAATGATGAAAACTAAAGAAAACTGCTTACAACAGCACCTAAGAAAACATGTTGCGGATAGTGGGTTTCGCAAGGTTCGTTCTTCGTGACTATCTTTATCACGAGCGGACAGGAAAGTGCTCCGAAATGCCCCACGTTTCTTAGCTGCAAACCGTTATGGGAAGGTGATATCTATAAGTCGTATTCTGGACTGTTTGCCAATTCTAAATTTACGCTTTGAAAATCTCCCGATCAACAAGCCTAAGAGCAAGGATATCAGTCCAATAAGGAGGTCCTGAGGTACAACATTGGGCAATCCAAATATCAGTGCTATAATACCGTATATCAACCATGAAGTCCCAAATAATAGAAAAAACTTGCCCGCAATATCAGGTAAAGGTCTATATATACGCACTTGAGTGATGTCAGCGACGGCTATCATTTGGTCTGCGAAAATGATAACCTGATCTTCCATTAAAATCTTTTCAACCTTACCTTTTTGCCAATCATTAGGAAAGGCCCTAGTCTTGAATTCCATTATTTCCCCTTCTGCGATTCGAAAATTTTCTGCATCTCGTGTCTGTTCAATCTGTATAAACCTTTGACCAGAAAGGACAAAAACGCTTGAAGTCGCCATATACCATATGAGGAAAATCCAAAATTTTAATTGAGGGATTAATTTATTTCTCATTATCAAGCACTTGTTCATATTTACCATCTAAAAGTACTGTATTATTTTGATTCATACCAATTTAA
>JAUMBJ010000017.1:0-12560 GCA_032115755.1 Saprospiraceae bacterium | reverse complement strand
ATTTAATTTGGTCTTAAAAACAATTCACACGAAATGTGACAAACTAAAAATAAACATATGAAATCCCCATAAGCGGCTTGCATACAAACCTGAATGATTATATTTTTTCAACGGATGACTAACCCCAAAAATGAATTTAGGGTAATAATATAAAATATTGTTTGTCAATTAGATACGTAAATATAAACACGTGATATTTGATTCAATAAATTCTATGCATGAACAGAAAATTATTAAAATTTAGTTGAAGTGTTTATTGATTAAATGTAAATAAATACCAACTGAGCTGGTATTACATAGTACCATTTCGCCGAATAAATGAGACAAACTTAAACTTTACGGTGATAAAAAATTTAGATTAGAGTGTGGATTCTGGTTTCATATAACGAATTTCCGCCATAAACCTGGTATCAAATAAGCCAAGTTTCCTTGCGACAAGAGGGCTTACAAATATTTTAACCTCGGGCGCATATGTACCTTCTGGGATTTTTCCAATAACTTCTGCCTTTACCGTTCTTCGTCGCATGGGAAAATATATTTCTACTTCTTCTCCAGCAGGTACTCCGTTAAATAGAACAAACATACCTTTAGTGGCCTGGTTTTGCTTGTCCCATTGACCTATTACTTTTTCCGAAACAGAAATCAAATTTACCTGGTCAAGAATATCCGTAGAAGCATTTGCATTATTATATACATCTACTATGTCATCATAAAATACTGATGATTGTGGCTGAAAATAACCCATGAGGATCTCCATGCCAGGTTTCAGAGATGCAATATCCTTGCCATTGATGGATTGCACCTGTTTTAGGTCCAATCCAAATTTTGTTTTAACGATTCCATAAAGTGTTTCTCCAGGTTTTACCAGATACACTAGCTTACATATTGAGGTACCTTTAACCTCAAACTTTATGTCATTGGTAGCTATAGGAATCCGTAATAATTGATTTTCTTGTATGGATGTAGTATTTGTAAAACCGTTAAATGCAGTAATTTCCTGATGTTTTTTGCCGTATTTTTGCGCAATCTGAAAAATATTTTCACCTTTTTTTATCTGATGTAGGGCAAAAAGCTGATCCTTATTTATGGCTTCCACCTGAAGTATTGGTAAATCATTTTTTTGAGCATAAGTAATTAAGCTTACAACCAAAAAACATAATATTATAGTTTTTCTAACGAAGTATATTTGTATTTTTTTTGACATACCGTAAGAATCAAATATTTTTATGATTGTAACGTTTATTATAAAACAAATAAAATTAGCAAAGGGTTAACTCGCGCTAAAAATCTTCTTATAAAATTATATTGTTTTTGTTTCCAAAAGCAAATATATATAAATTTTAATTAATATATAACTATTTAATTTTATGAATGCGGCGATTTTAATACCGGCCCGATATGCATCATCCCGTCTTCACGCAAAGCCACTTGCAGATATTGAAGGCAAAACCCTGATACAAAGGGTATATGAGCAGGCCACAAAATCGCATTTGGCAGGTCTGGTTGCTATTGCCACAGATAGTTTAGAAATTTTTGATCACCTCGATGCCTTAGGTGCCCATGTCATTATGACTAGTGATTCGCACCAGTCTGGAACAGACCGCATTGCAGAGGCATCTCGTCATATTGATGCTGACATCATTATTAATATTCAAGGAGATGAACCATTGATTCAACCTGAACAAATAGATGATCTGATCCGTACATTTAATAATCCGGAAATACACATTGCCACGCAAAGATTTAAAATTGAGCGTGAATCAGACATTTTTGACTTTAATGTAGTGAAAGTAGTGTGCGATAAAAACGACAAGGCATTATATTTTTCGAGGCAAGCGATACCTGCTTGCAGGGATTTTCCATACAGGGAATGGATGAATCAAGCAACTTACTTCAGGCATATTGGTATATATGGCTATCGAAAATCAGTACTTCATGACATCACCTCACTTCCAAAGTCAGGACTCGAAAGTGTGGAATTCCTTGAACAACTTCGATGGCTTGAAAATGGATATAATATTTATTGTCCAGAAACAGAATATCAGTCTATAGGAGTGGACACAGCAGAAGACCTTGAAAAGGTAAGAGCAATAATTAGATTTATCGAAAAGTAGTAAGTTAATGATTAACCCAAAAAAGATCCATCAAATCCTATAGGTAAAAGCGAACTTATACTATTTACCTCATAAACTTCATTCGAATCAGATGAAAGGATAATGCGGATTGGTTGCTGGTATCTGTATTCATATTCTGCAATTACTTGCCGGCAGGCCCCACAAGGCGAAACAGGTTTATCAATTTTTGATTTTTCACTTCTTACAGTTATTGCCATACTAACAGGAGGATCATTTGGATATAATGCCGCAGCATGATAAAGGGCAACCCTTTCAGCACACATACAAAGCGGATAGCTTGCATTTTCCTGGTTCGACCCACCCAAAATCAATCCACTTGTTAGCCTTACTGCTGCACCAACACGAAATTTTGAATAAGGTGCATATGCGTTTTCAAGCTGTTTTTTTGCCTCACTTACCAATTGCAGATCTGATGCAGCCAATTGGTCCAAATCACTGTATACTTTAATGGAAGTTTTTATTTCAATTACATTCATGCTCTACCTTAATAGATTACTTAGAAAGAATGTCAAAAATCACACCAAAAATCAATTCTAACAATCTATTATGTTGACCGTAGTTGCGAGTCCCCCCTCTGAAGTTTCTTTATATTTACTGTGCATGTCCTGAGCAGTTGCCCACATTGTAGCTACCACTTTATCAAAAGGCACCTTGACTTCTTTAGGATCACGGTCAATAGCCATTTCTGCCGCATTTATTGCTTTTATGGCCCCCATAGAATTACGCTCAATGCATGGCACCTGAACAAGTCCTCCAATTGGGTCGCATGTCATACCTAGGTGATGCTCCATGGCAATTTCTGCAGCAATTATACATTGTGCCGGAGTTCCTCCAAGAAGTTCTGTAAGTCCGGCTGCCGCCATGGCGGAAGAGACCCCTATTTCAGCTTGACATCCACCCATAGCGGCAGAGATTGTACTACCTTTTTTAAATAAACTGCCAATCTCAGATGCACAAAATAGAAATCTGACTATCTCCTGATGACCAGCAAATTTATTGACAAAGGAAAGATAATACATTAAAACTGCAGGAATTACGCCTGCACTTCCGTTTGTTGGTGCAGTGACTACTCTACCAAAAGCAGCATTGACTTCATTCACGCTTATTCCAAATGTACTGACCCACTTAAATATTTTCTGAAAATCTATCGGTGATTTTCGGATTGTTTCCAGCCATTCGTGCTTATCACGGTAAACTGATACTTCCGTCAATAATTTTTTATTTAATACGCCTCCCCTTCTCACTACACCAAGTTTTCCCGGAAGAAGACCCTCCGTATGACAACCAATATACATGGATTCGAGCATAGTATCCCATATTGTAATAACTCTGTCCTCAACCTTTTCTCTGGTTGAAGATACTATTTCGTTCTGCAAAACCAATTCCGAAATACTGATATTTTCCTCTTGACAAATTTTCAACAACTCATCGGATGAAGTCACTTGAAATGGGTGGCTGAAATCATTTTGTTTGTGCATTAAGTCTTCTCCTTCTCTGATAATAAAGCCCCCTCCAATAGAATAATAAACTTCGGTAATTACATTTCCTTCAGATGAAAACCATTTAAACATCATGCCATTGGCATGATAGGGTAAAAAAGTTTTCTCAAAAACAATATCTTTATCAGGATTGAAATGAATCCTTACACCATCATCGATTTGTATAAAATTTCTGGATTTAAGAATATCGATATACTCAGGAATTTTGTGTGTATCAATCGTAACCGGATCAAATCCGGACAAACCCATCATGATTGCCAGATCAGTTGCATGACCCTTTCCTGTTAGTGACAGTGAACCGTATAAAGAAACTTCGAAACTCCCCCCATTCAATTGACTTCCATTAAAATCTTTAAGTCTTTGAACAAACTTTCGCGCAGCCTGCCACGGACCAAGTGTATGTGAACTGGAGGGACCTACACCAATCTTAAACATATCAAAAACACTTATAAATTCCATGATAACATATTACATATTTTTTAAAAAAACCCATTTTTTATTTACAGACAAGTTAGCTTCAAATTGATATCCGCTATCATTAAATTCTAAAATGTTTTCAGGCCTTTCAATTCTGTTTCTAATAATAAAAGCTGCAAGCAACCCTCTAGCCTGCTTCGCATGGAATGAACTAAAAGATACAAGACCATTTTTACAAATTTTAAATTCGGGTGTATAAACATCTATCTCATTCAGAAATGGTTCTACAACCCGAAAATATTCCTGAGAAGCAAGATTAATGATAAATTTTGAATGATGACTATTTAATTCCTGTTTTAAATGGTTTGCAATTTTATCCTTCCAATATATATATAGCCCGGTACCGTTGGGAGTTACCAAAGGCGTTCCCATTTCCATACGATAATCCTGCATTTTATCCAATGGCCTTAAGATTCCGTACAATCCCGATAGTATGCGCAAATGCGTCTGAGCCCATAATAAATCATCTTTTGGCCATATTGATGCATTCAAACCCTGGTATACCTCTCCCTTAAAGCACAATACAGCTGGTCTTACGCTCTTAGGACCAAACTGATCATCAAAGGCATGTATTTTATCAAATGTCTTTGCGGCCAGGGCAGCACTTATTTGCATTAAAGACATAAGACCAGAAACTGAACATTGTTTTAACAAATTATTCAGTATAACTGCATCATGACAAAAGAAGGGAAGATCAGTGCTATTAATATCTGTACGCTCTGTTTCCAACGTTTTTGACGGAGAAAGTAAAACTAGCATAATAACATTTCATTTAACATACACATCACACATTTTACAACGCTTATATTATCAGCCACTCCTTAAGCTTATGGTCATAAACAGTACAAAAATAAAATAAAGCCTGAACGATATTACTTGTGTTAACTTAACATGCTCATTTTAAGTTCTGGAATAATATTATAAAAAAACCCTTGCCAGACTACTAGCAAAGGTTTTTATAATTTTATTATAATCAGGATATTAGTTTCCTTTTATAACATTAGGTGTGCTAGAAGGAACAGACATTTCTTCTTCAGCTTTCAAAACTTCTCCTACCACTTGTATTACATGCTTATCGGGACCTTCATTTGTAGTAATAGTTACTGACTTATTGATTTTACCAATACGGTTAGTATCATATCTGATTTCTATAACACTGCTTTCACCTGGCATAATTGGATCCTTAGGCCAAACAGGAACTGTACACCCACAAGAACCATGGGCACTCTTTATCACTAATGGATCTGTACCTGTATTGGTAAATTTAACTACTCTTAGAGGCTCGCTTTTCTGTGGAATTACTCCATAGTCCAATGTGAGAGACTCAAAAGCCATTTTTGCATTTGTTTTCTCTACATTTTGCTCGGCTGGTTTTTCAGTGGTAGTAGCTGCTGGCTTCACTGCTTCCTTTACGATAGGAGCTGTAGCCTTTTCCTTTACCTGAGCATAAGTCATCTGAGCAGAAAATAGCACTGCAATAGATAAAATTAGATGTTTCATAATGATTTTTTTAATATTTTAATGTTACTAATGGCTAATATAATGTGCAAATATAAATCTATTAGATTAATGATTTAGTTAAAGCCAGTTAAAATTTGTTGTTAAATTAGTGTTAAACAAAAATATAAAAAAGTTACCAGGCCATGTAATTCCAGCCAGAATCATAAAACCCACATTCTTGGACGTATGAAATCAGTTCATTGTACAATGGATGAGCGCCTAATGTTGCAGAATCACCAATAATAACCAGCTTTTTTCTAGCCCGTGTCATAGCAACATTTAATCTTCTATCGTCTTTTAAAAACCCAATTTCACTTCTTTCATTACTTCTGACCAGACTGATAAAAATAATATCCTTCTCTTGTCCTTGAAATCCATCAATAGTGTCAACTTCGAGCTGGGTATAATGTAGTGAAGCATCCTGAGCAAGTTCTGCTCTGATGTATCGCACCTGATCGGCGTAAGGACTTATAATACCTACAGAAAAACCTTGAAAGCTTTCCTTTTTAAGTAGTAAGATCTCCCTGATCAGAAAAAACTCTCCTTCATTGCGCAAGCTTTGGTGCTGTGGATGCAGCTTCTCCTCAAAGCCACAACCCGCTGTATCAACAAAAATAATGGGCTGATTATCACCAGGCAAATGATGAAATTGAACCTTCTCATGACCACTCAACAACCCGTTATAAAACATTTTATTGGAAAAACCAAGAATGTCGTTGTGCATCCTGTATTGTACATTCAACATCACACTTTCAGGCAATTTTTCCATAAGAAAATCCAGCATGGTGGTTTCAAGGCCAAGCTGCATAGCTTCTTTGCTCTTTATAGTCGGTGGAAGTTGCTTGTGATCACCAGCCATAACAAGTTTTCCTCCCCTTATTATGGCATTCCAACATTCAGGTTCAAGCGCCTGTGAAGCCTCATCAATAATAACGGTGTCATATTTTAAATGTTGAATAGACTGGTGGCTTGCACTGATTAAAGTGGAAACTACTACCTGGGTCTGATCTATAATTTCACTGACTAGCCTTTGTTCCAAGTCTGCTGACCAGCGCAATAAATCTCTAGATTCTTGCTTTAAAGTTCTCCTTTTTTCACGGTCCTCCTGATTAAATGAACGCTTAAACTGATTCGCCTGACGCTCGAGTTGCTGCGCCTGAATTTTAACCTTTTTTACATGATTCCAGTCTTGATGATTTCTAAGTTGCTCATCAATAGTCAACGCCATCATATCATCATGCATCCTTGTTATATTTCCTATTCTAAGGACTCTGATTCCTCGCTCATGTAATTTAATCGCAAGCAAGTCTGCCGCGTGATTACTTGATGTGCATACAAGTATTTTTTTTTGTGTGGTTAGTAAGGTTTCTACCACAGCAACCAATGTCGTTGTTTTACCTGTTCCTGGTGGACCATGAACCAAGCTAACATATCTGGAATTGTATGCCATAGTCACAGCTTCTTGCTGTGAAGGATTTAAATGAGCCGGAATCAATGGTGCCGACAATCCAATATGTGTATTGTCTTTAATTTTGCCTGTATACATGGCCTCTAAAATAGCACATACCAATGTTGATGTGCTTTCTGAAGCATTACGCAAAGCATTTTTCATCACATGGAAAGGTTTTTCATCATACATCATCTCTACACCTGTCAATCCATGTTGAAAATCTTCCAGATCCTCCATGTCTGCGTGAACGAAGACGCGCATTTTATCTTTTCTAAGGCCAGAAACAACCCCTCGCAATGGTTTTACATCATGTTGTGAATTAAAAATCTGAACAGAAACGCCTTCTTTAATCTTGTGCTGGCCTTGCTGGTCAGGATGACAGGAAATTTCCACCTCTACGTGCTCGCCAACCCCGTACCATGATTTTGTAATAACTACAGGATACCATGCAAACCCCTCAATGACTTTCTCTTTTACGGATTTTGATGCATTTAACTTCAAAAAAAAATGTTCTTCCCCCTTGCGCTCAGCTTCAATCGCCTGAATCAGTTTTTCAAATCTGAACTTCTTCCAATCTTCAAAAGTCATATGCGACTCTTTTACCGCCATATCCGTTAGTATTTTGCTATTACATTCCCAGCAATTTTATTTTTGATCCTGAAGGAATGTCAGAATATCTATCATCTCTTTCTCTGACAACTTTCCTGATATATCCGAAGTATTACAAAATGTTATTAACTTTTTCTCATATCTCCTAGGTAGCTCTTTGATTAACGATTTCCGTGTGGGTTTAATCTTTTTGATTGACTGCCCATCAGCTTTAAGATAATACTTTACTTTTTCCTCAAATCTATCGTAAGGAAGCCCTGTTGACACCATACCTTTATCCACGAGGTCAGCTCTAATTAATTCCTTCCTTAATTCCTTAAATAAAATATAATTTTCCCCATTAAACATAAGTTTGTAAAAATAATTTGGAAAATCCTTATTAATAAGCGGCGCTTTTATAAAGGTTTCCTGCAAGTCTCCATCTATTAACACAAACCAATTAATATCTTTGGAATAAGCAATCATTGAATCTTTTCCCTGTTTTATCCATAACTCATTGGCATAAGCATCGAATCGCAGTTTCAATTCCGGTTTATTAACCACAACCGAATCCTTTTTAAGACAAACCACGCCTTCAGACCAGCCATTTTTATAAAAAGGCAATCCTTTAATACCCTCATAACGCGAACCAAAAGTATAAGCGTTCTGCATACCATTTTTTACAGCTATACCAAGCTCATCTCTTACAGATTGTGTATTAGACAATGCTCCATAAGGTGATGACGTATTTGTCTGAGCATATAAAAAAGTATGGCAGCAGAAAAACATAACTAACATAATAGACACTGAAAAATGACTCATATCAATAATTTTGAGTAATAGGCTTATGATTGCGAGTTGAAAAAACTATCATTCTGAAACATCATCATATTTTTAAAGTTCATTTTTATAAATTGTATTGTAAGTTGATACATTAGGAAATACTCATTTAAATATGTATGCTTAGGACCTACACATTGACATGACAGGGCCGTACAGAGCATAATAAGAAAAACTATCCCGCTCAGCAAATCTGTGCATTTCAATAATTATCGGCTATAATATATTTTGGAATAAAGCACCTATGGCAAGAACAACCTTGTTTGCTCAGTATCTGACGTTACCAATAAAAAGTATGCGAAGAAACTAAGTTAATTTATAGCTTTGCTTATATCCATGCGCAAATTTAATGGTAGTCTGAACCCATCGAACCTACTTTTTTAAGCAGAAATTAGTATATAATATTACTTTGATGGTTGCTATAAAAATTACTCTATTGTCACAAATGTTTGTAATCTACTATCCATTTATGCATAAAATTCTAAAAAAAAGCACCATCGAGCTTAAGTTCATATTTCATGTGTTTATTTTTTAATTCATCACACTCCGTGTGATTTGTTTTTAAAACCACATGGAATCTTTGATGAGCAAAATAATCATTGTGGTTTGTGTGCAAATGATTTTTTTACTCATGTCGATTTCATGTGTTTATTTTTTAATTCATCACACTCCGTGTGATTTGTTTTTAAAACCACATGGAATTGACAACTTTATTTGTATCTATGGTGTTGTCGAACTCGCGTTTCGCATGAGAAATAATCATCCTGGTTTGTATGACTGTCTCATGCTCATTTCATCTTATATAAAGTTGAGGCTTTATTATTCCATTTGCTAGAACTGGAAAAATGGGTTAGATTACGGTATCCTAAAGACTAAAAATAGACCTAGCATGTAAACCAAAAAAATAGCCTTTCCTTGACAGGAAAGGCTATTAAAAAGTACCGAAGGCGGGACTCGAACCCGCACACTATCGCTAGCACTGGATTTTGAGTCCAGCGTGTCTACCAATTCCACCACTTCGGCATAAACCACCTTCTTTAAAGGTGTGCAAATTTACGATATTTTTCCAGAATCCGCAAAATATATTGTCGTTTTAAAAAACTATCCCTAATTTTCAAAAGATTATCATGTTGATTTTTACCTGCATCAAATTCCTTCATGAAACTGAGAGATTCTTCTTCAATCATATCCATATTTTTCTGAACCCGCTTCATTAAAGACTCGAATTTTTCTTTATGATCTTCCATGGAAGCATCCATTAAATCTTCATTCAACTCCATCATTTCCATCAGAAATTCCTGATCCATAGAATTTGATGTATCACCATCTATTAACTTATGGATTTCCAATATATATTTTACACGCCTATTTTTATTAGAAAGCGTACTGTATGCTTCATTATTAAAACTGCTTTTGTGCAAAATTTCTTCGCGCCTAGAAGGCTCTTCCAATGTATAAAAATCAGGGTGCAGTGACCTGCTCAATTGGTAATATTGCTGTCTCAAATTTTCCTCATCAGGAAAAAAGCATATGGGTATATCAAACCATTTAAAATATTGATCGTACATTTTTAATCCTCCAATCTTCTTATAACATTAAAACCACCTTGAAATATCCAGTCCCAATGCAAATATCATTAAGGTCACAAGTATGATAAATCCAATGTAGGTTACGACTTCCATAAACTTATCATTAGGTGCTTTTCCAGTTACCACTTCCCAAAGCAGGAATAATACATAACCCCCATCTAATGCTGGAATAGGCAATAAATTGAAGAAAGCAAGTAGTATAGATAAGCTGGCTGTAATACGCCAAAACACCTCCCAATTCCACCCGGGGTCAAACATTGAAGCTATAGAAAAAATGCTGCCGAGGTTTTCAGAAGCTTTTAGCTTTCCGCTAAACATTTGCCCAAAAGCCTTAAGCTGATCTCTCAAAAAAGTAATACCAATACTAACGCCTTTAGGTATAGATTCAAAAAATCCATATTCCTGCTTAGACATTGTAATAAACTGGTCAATCGTTTTTAACTGAATACCAATAGCTCCCTTTTCATTTACAGCAACTTCGGTTACAATGGTATCAGAAGCATTTCGAACCAATGTGAGTTGAACTTTCTTTCCAATATTTTTTTGGAGTTCTGCCTTGAATTCATGCACAAATCCCACATTTTTACCTTCTACAGCAAGTATTTTATCGCCTTTTAAAATTCCTGCTATTTCTGCATTGCCACCTTTTGCTGGCTCTATCATTTCAAGTGGGACTCTTGGGTAATATAATGCCTTGTTTTTATTTTCAAAAGACGATAAGGTTTTGGGCATATCTTCGGGAACAGGCAAAAATATTTCTTCGCCTTCGCGTAACACCGTTAGTTTTTTTGTGTTGTTCAACACAATTTCCTTTACCAAAGTCCCTGGATTAAACTTAGACAATGTGGTAGTATCTGCCTTAAGCACAATATCACCATCCCGTAAACCGAGTTTAATACCCATAGAATCAACAGCAATCCCGTATTTAGCGTCTGAAGTCTTTATATAAGAATCGCCCCAGACAAAAACAATCATGGCGAAAAGTACTAAACCAAGTATAAAGTTTACTGTCACCCCTCCTATCATAATGATTAGTCTTTGCCAGGCTTTTTTGGAACGAAACTCCCAAGGTTGAGGCTCCTGCTGCATTTGTTCTTTGTCCATGGATTCGTCAATCATACCGGCAATTTTGACATATCCACCAAATGGAATCCACCCAATACCCCATTCGGTTTCACCAATTTGCTTTTTGTACAATGAAAACCTTGGATTGAAAAACAAATAAAATTTTTCAACCCTGGTTTTAAACCATTTTGCCGGTAGATAATGACCAAATTCGTGTAAAACAACGAGAATTGAAAGGCTCAGTATCATCTGAAGCCCGTAGTGAAGAATATCCATATTTTTAATTTCTTACATCATGTAAAACCACATTAAAATAACCATTCAGGAAAACAGAATGTTCAGATGATTATATCTAGACGCTTATTAAGCATTCAGACAAAGTTATGGATATAATATTTAAGCGTATAGTTTATGGCAATATTTTAATCTGTTTATAAAAGGTATTGTTGTTCAATTTTATTTATTAGAATTAATTGATGTATCACATGTATTTCGTCTATATCTAACTTTTGAGAATAAAGTCACATCAAAGTTTGTAAATTTGTCTACTTAGATTTACATCTACATGGTCATGAATAAAAATCAAAGTATATGAATCAAAAGGACTTTAAAACCAAGATAAACATGGCTTTGGTAATAATTTTTTTTGGGTATTTAATGTAATTTGGGATATGGAATTGTATTACAGTAAAGTTTTTAATGCGCCATATTTGATTTTGGAGGACGAAGAATTTATCCATTGCACTAAATCTATGAGACATAAAGTGGGGGATATTATTTTTGTGACAGACGGCAAAGGACATTTATGGGAATGCACCATCAAAGAAATCAATAAGCAACAATTATTCGCTGAGATTAAAAAGGAAATTGAAGTTGAGTCGACTGTTACAGGAAAAAATATCGGCATAAGCCCTACCAAAAATCCGTCTCGAATTGAATGGTTTGTGGAGAAGGCGGTTGAATTAGGCATAGATAAAATATTGTTGTTTTATGCTGAACGTTCGGAAAGGAAGAAAATTAATATTCCCAGACTAGAGCGAATTATAATTTCGGCGGCTAAACAATCATTAAAATATTGCATTCCTGAACTCCTAATATTTGAGGACTTTTCCGCATTACTGGATTATAGTAATTACTTTAATCATAAGTTTATCGCCCACTGCTATCCGGGCGAAAAATATGCATTGGAACCGGTATCTGATACCAATCATCACGCTTTGGTACTAGTTGGGCCGGAAGGAGATTTTTCCAAAAATGAAATTGATGCAGCAAAAAGACATGGGTTTAAAGCAGTATCTCTGGGCAAAGCGAGATTAAGAACAGAAACGGCGGGTTTAACAGCTTTGATTTTACTAGGAATTGAAATGCCATAGTAAATTATATAAAAGTGAAATTTTAATTTTTGAAATTAAATTAG
>JAUMBJ010000016.1:10072-13140 GCA_032115755.1 Saprospiraceae bacterium | reverse complement strand
GATCTTCATATGTATCAGAACTGCAGCCAGTGTTTAACAAAGCTGAAATTACAACCAGGAACCATATTATTATTCTCATTTCTTTTTTATTTGATTATTGTAATAATCGAGGCTGCACTCCAAGTATTCCAGATATCCGGAAACTCCTGGCACATAAGCTCTTGGAGCGGATATAACGTTTTGATCTGGGGTTGCCAGCACGTATAAGGGTTGCGCATTTTTTTCAAAATTTACAATTTGAAAATCAGCCCATTTTTTCCCAATATTCCGAAGCCTTTCTTTTGTATTGGACGAAATATATACTGGATCAAGTTTCTTGTCATCGTCTACATAAAGTGAAATTAATACAACGGAATCATTCAGAATACTTCTTACCCTATCGTCAATCCATATATGCTCTTCAGTTTTACGGCAATTTACACATCCATGCCCTGTAAAGTCAATCATTATAGGTTTGCCCACTTCATTAGCATATTGTATTCCTTCAAAATAATCTTTAAAACAATTGATATTATTAGCGCATTTGCTGTAAGATGGAAATCTGGATTTGATAGATTCATCAAGGGGCTGAGGCTCTATAAAGTAGCTGTAATTAGCAGGAGGAGCAAGGCCACTCATCAATGAAAGGGCATTATAGTTGCCTGTTTTTGGATTGATCATAAACCCTGATATAAGGTATCCAACAATACCAAGACTTGTTAAAGCAAAGACCCATCGCATAGGGCTGAGCTTTTTCAGCGGGCTGTCATGTGGAAATTTTATCCAACCAAATAAATAGGCCGTCATACCAATGAAAATAACAACCCAAAGTATCATAAACAACTCATACTTTAAAAATCCCCAACGGTTTGTCATGTCTGCCACAGATAAAAACTTTAATGCTAGTGCGAGTTCCAGAAAGCCTAAAACAACCTTTACAGAATTCATCCAGCTACCTGATTTTGGCAACGTGTTAAGCCATGCCGGAAACGCAGCAAAAAGTCCAAACGGAAGAGCCAATGCTGAACTAAATCCCAGCATTACCAAAAAAGGCCCAAAATATTCCCCTTTCGAACTCGCCTGGACAATGGCCGTTCCAATAATAGGCCCCGTACACGAAAATGAAACAAGCGCCAGCGTAAATGCCATAAAAAATATACCAATCAAGCCCCCCTTATCTGCAATCTGATCACTTTTGGTGCTCCAGGAACTTGGTAATGTAATTTCATAATAACCAAAAAATGAAAAAGCAAAGACAACAAAAATTACAAAAAACAAGGAATTCGCTATCCAGTTTGTAGAAAGACGATTTAATGCCTCAGGACCAACAAGTATAGTAATTAATAATCCGATTAACACATATATCACAATAATGGACAACCCATAGATTACACCATTGACCCAACCTTTTCGACGTGTATCTTTAATAAAAAAACTTACTGTTAGAGGAAGCATTGGAAACACACATGGCGTCAATAAAGCGAGCAATCCCCCAATAAAACCAAAAATAAACGTCCACAGCCATCCTTCTTTTTTCTCTTCTTCCCCACCACATTTACTTAATGGATCTTGATTGGTGTTATATAAGGATTGAATTTTCTGATCAATCATATTTCCAGAAATCCTGGCTCCCAGGTCTGTTACAGCAGCGTCAACTGCAACCATTCCCGTATCCGAAATACTCACCATAGTATCAGGTACCAGCGCTGAAACGTTTGCCTCCTGCAACACACCTGCTTTGGTATCCCCCACAACGCTATTAAAAGTAAAAGTGAACACCTCATCTGTTGGCGGCAAACATTTTTCATGGTCACATGCCATATATTCTATATAACCAGTAAGTGGCTTAGAGGTATCAATTACCTTAACTCTTTGTTTTATGATAAAAGGCTTTTCCGCAAGAAATTTAATTACATTGACACCAAAAAAGTTATCCATTCCTTCCTTTCTTGCTCCTGATTCTGTAGCCTTTCCAATTAGCTTCACAACAGCTGGATTGTCATAATTTACTGATGTTGGAATTGGTCCATCGTCTGACGTAAATTGCGAATATACTGTCCATCCCTTATCAATCTGCGCCTTGAAAATCAATTGATATTCATCTGATGAAATCTTTTCTGAAGAAAAACTCCACTTTACAGGTTTATAAATCTGACCGAGCGCTATGCTTTGCATCAATACAATCCACCCAAAAATTAATACAAAAATCCTCATGGACAATTTTTTAAAATGGTGTCAAAAATAACAAAATATTTATGTTAATCAATTTTAAGATCAAATTGGACCTTTGATGGTGGTAGACATTTTTTACCATCGCATGTCATATACCTAACCTCACCCGTTATACTTCCAACTTCGATATCTTTCAAGATAAGCTTAAAAACGGCTTCATTGGAAAACTTTTCAAGCTTTAGTTCAAACATCTCGTCCTGCGAAATTAAAGGCTTGGTAATCTCGTCAAAACGAATCTCCTTACCTCCAATTGAAAAGGTAGTCGGTACTGGCCCGTCTTCTACCATGGTTTGTCCATAAATTACCCAACTTTTCTCAATTTCTGCAAAAGCCATTATTTCTATTCCATCACTAGTCCTTTTTCCAGTAAATTTCCAGGAAACGGGAACTTGTGAATTGGATCTATTGATGATGCTGGTTAACGTAAAAAAAAGAAAAAAGAAAGTAAACCTAATAAGCCTAACTTGCATTATACTTTTATATATTGGAATGTTGCAAAATTAAGTTATTCCCTCAAATAGATTGGTAACATATGTTTCTTTAAAAGGAATTTAACTTTCTGTTATAATTAGCCTTTACTTATAAAGGACCTATACCATAATTTAAAGCTAATAAACCAAGTGTTATCTCCAAATTTAATCTATTATTACGATAATTAGTACATAAAGCTTTACTACAATAATATACCATGCAAATTAAAAGCTTATTCCTAAGTATGTTGACAGTAAGTTTTTTACTTACAGGATGCAGGTTTTTTAGAGAAATTTATTCCCAGGTTATTTGAAGCATATTTTGACGCTTCTGCAAGAGAAACATAAAACTTGATCGACTCAAGATTTATATTTCTTTAGAGATTC
>JAUMBJ010000016.1:0-10062 GCA_032115755.1 Saprospiraceae bacterium | reverse complement strand
TGTCCCTTCAAAACCTGATTATAATAACATGGCATATTGGGCAGCTTTTCCCGGCATTCAAGATCCCGCAGATAAAATACCAGGTACAGATAGTTTAACTATTGATACATTAGGGGCCGTGGATGTATTCTTTTTACATCCCACATCACATAACAAACAATGGAGAAAACTGACCTGGAATGCTTCATTACAAAACAAAAGAATTAATAAAAAAACAGACAAAGGTACAATTCAATTTCAGGCTTCAGCCTTCAATAAAAATACCAGGGTTTTTGCGCCAAGATATAGACAGGTGCACATTAATGGATATTTTACAGACAAGCAATCAGATGCCAGAAAAGCTTTTGATGTAGCATACAGCGATGTAAAGGCCGCATTTGAATACTATTTGAAAAATGAAAACAAAGGTAGGCCCATTGTCATTGCTGCGCACAGTCAAGGCAGCACACATAGTATGAGGCTTATTAAAGAGTTTTTTGATGGCAAACCACTTCAACAAAGTCTTGTTGCTGCTTATTTGCCTGGAATGATAGTACGCGCTGAAGAATTTAAAAATATCCCACCATGTACAGGCCCTAACCAAACTGGATGCTTTGTTTCCTGGAGGACTTTCAAAAAAGGTACTGATCTAAATGACGTACCAAATCTTCCCGTAACAAATCCAATAACATGGAACCTGGACACATTGTATGCTCCAAAAGAACTAAACGCACCTAGTGTTCTAAGGAATTTTAAAAAGTTATATCCAAATCTTACAGATGCACAGGTGAAAGGATCAATTTTATGGGTAACAAAACCAAAATTTCCCTGGTCCTTTTTATATATTTGGAATAATTTTCATATCGCTGATATCAATTTTTATTATTTCAGCATACAGCAAAATTTAAATACTAGGATTCAATCCTATATTCATCAAATGAACACCGAAGCGAAATAATTCTATTCTTCCAAATCGGCCTTAAATACTGAAAAGTCAAATAATAAGCTAAATCTCAGCGTATTATCAAGTGGATTTGGTATCTGTGAAGTTGGCACAAGATAAGAAAGATTAATACCAAAAACATTATATTTGACTCCAGCACCTACTGTAAAATATCTTCGGTTGCCTTTTTCTGGATGCTCATAATAATATCCTAGTCTCGCAGCAAATTGTTTGTCATACCAATATTCCAATCCTACTCCAAAATTTATTTCTTTGATTTCCTCACTGAATCCCCCCTGAGCATCAGAAAAGGACCCAAAGATGGATTCGAATATATTTTTTTCAAGATAATCGCAAACACCATTCCCATCTTTATCGCACTCTGCATTATCTACAAGTTCGCCGTCCTCATTGATTAGCTTTCTGGCAATAGGCGTTGGGACTAGTAACTTATTAACATCAAGGCCAATGGTAAGTGAATTATACTGGTCAAAATCAAGTTTTAAGGCAGACCCAATACCCATATTGGTAGGTATATATTCTTTTCGGGTATTATCTGTGTAGGAAACTTTTGATCCAATATTAGTAATGGATGCTCCAAATGAAAATTCGCCTTTGTAATCCGATACAGTAACAGGCTTTCGGTAATTGATGCCAAGATCTGCTGCAAATGATCTTGCAGAATTAATATCAACACCCCTTACATTTTGACCCGTTGCCAGATTAGAATAGATATACTTACCTGTCAGTGATGCAGAAAATCTATCTCCCAATTTTCTGGAGTATGCGAGAGCTAGCTCAATTTCTCGGGGCCTTCCTACAGAAAGTTCTGTTCCAAACTCATCAGTAAACTGGACGTCACCAAGCGAAAAATATCTGACCGAAGCACCTACAGCCTGAATTTTATCAATTTTTGAATATCCTGATAAATACATTAGAAATATATCATCTAGATTTAAATTGGTTAACCATGGTGTATAAGTCAATCCTATGGCAGACTGATCCTTTGAAAAAACCAGATTCGCAGCATTGAAATGCATCGAGTTGGCATCAGGAGCCAATGCAATGCCTACATCACCCATAGCACCTCCCCTTGCATCCGGAGTAATTCTGAGGAAAGGCAACGCGGAAAGCACTGTATTTGACACACAATTTCCATTGACATCAGCCACACAGTTTTTAACGGGATCCCACCATTGCGCAGAGAGATTATGGAAACTTAAAACGAGAAAAAACAATGAAATTATCGATAGGGAAATACGTTTCATGAATTGAAATTTTGTGTATGATGGTCAACATCGCAGGTTAATAAAGCCACATGGAATGCACATGAATAATTATTTATTTCAATTTCTGTGCCATTGCTAGTGCTCATCTCAGATAATGACTTTTGGAAAAAGTAAATATCATTAAATATGATAAAAACTGATCAAATGTACGAAAAAGTAAAAATAGATTCATCAAAATTTATAAAATAACAAGTTTTTGAAAGTTACTTACACGAATTTGCTTTAACGCAGGAGCCTCTACTTTTATTGTGTAGTAATATACTCCCTGTGGAAGTTTATTTCCCGAACTCCCATCAGCATTCCATTCTATGTCAGCTACCCTATTACCCTGATAAGAACCTTCCTTATGGAGTGTCCTGACAAGTGAACCCGACGCATCGTATATAAATACCTGTATAATTATCGGAGTTTTGTTTAAATCCGTTTCAAATTGAAACCTTGTAAAATCAAGCACCGGATTAGGAAAGTTGGTGACGTCATTCATTACATCTTCTTCATTATCCGTTACAAAAAAATCAATATATGCTTCAGCGCTGTTGTTAGAAATATCCCACGCCTTTAAGTTTAAGGTATGCTTTCCATAAGATAAATTCTGTAAAGGGTACCTGACCTGACCCTGGCTGTAACTACCTTCCTTGGCTGTATAGTAATCATTCAAAATGAATGAATTACCTGAATCTCCATCGAGATAGGCAGAAATATCATGCCCTACAGCGGTGCCGGTCACATTTATACCAAAATCATCCATTAAATCGGCAATAAGTAAAGGATTCGGATCTGTAAGACCACCATTCACAAACTGCTCATCATTTAAATAGAGTTTTATTTCAGGACCTACTTCATCATTTACAAATTCCTCAGAAGTTCCCCCAATCATAAATTGATGTGTATATCCGGCAGCATCCCTGCCCATATTGTCAAAGGCATAAGCAGAAATCCTACCAGGTCCTATGGCATAATTAATATCTTTTGGAACCCAAAAAGAAATCTTCCATTTTCCATTGTTAACGGCGGCAGTTCCCTTAAATATGATATTATTATAGGATTCAAACCCAAACACCGGAGATCTACTGGTATTCATCAGTGTTTTAAGTTTACTTTTTTTATCAAAAATGGTAACATTAATTTTACCATTAAAATCCTGCATCATTATTTGGTTATGATCCGTGATTTCCCCGCTGATTTCTACCAATTGTAAAGCCTTGAGCGTATCGAATGAAACCCCTACAACTTTATCATTTATCCTGGAAATATTGACATTATATTTTGGAAGAGCAAGTCGTTGGGCGGGGTCACCAAGAAGGGTAAATTTTCGCGCATTTGTCAGAAACCAGGCTTCTTTTCGCTTGTTCTTTGCATTTTTCAAAATTTCTCCAAGCGTGAGGCCAAGACCATTATATTGCTTATACAATTCATCGTGTACTGCTTCAGTCAATTCTTTATTTGAAGTCGTGAATACGGCTCTGGTTGTACTAAACAGGGCTATGGCACCCCCATTTGGATTAAGAATGGCCTCCTCTCCAGGACTGGTGGCTTTAGGATCATCGTAAGCAGCAAAAGAACATGTTGCTGTAATCATCAGGCACAACCTGTCAAAATTTGTCCAGTTTCTGATATCACTATTGGTCAAAACCCTTTCCTGTGCCCACCCAAGTGGTCCGCCATGTCCTAGGTATGTAAGGGTAAGTTGACCAGAAAGTACCTGAGAATTAATTCTTCTACTTGCCTCCGGATATCTTGGATCACCCGCAGTTGATACCAATGGAAATGCATCAAAATAAACCTTTTGCTGGTTAAATTCCGGATCATTTATCTCATTATATCTTGCGATTTCATCCATATCGATGATATGCCTGTTGGCATCCTGATCATCCGCTGCAAAACCAATTCTTAATCTCCAGTCGCCCATTGAATTTCTGGAGGTATCATAATGCATAATTTTTTGAACTACAGCCATTGCTTCAGAAGAAGTCCTGACAGGAAGCCTGCCAACTGATATATCAAGGTCTGATTTGCTCACCACTTGATCTTCAGGTTCGAGAAGTCCAAAGTAATCATCAGAAGGAAAAGCATAGATAGGATCCAAAGACTCTTCCGTTTCAAAAACAGGAATAAAATTTTCGCGACTTAAATTTGGCATCAGACCTTTATAATCGTACGAACCATCTCCAAAAAGCAGTAGATACCTGAAGTCAGTATTTCTCCGGTATAGCATGGCAGCGAGTTCTCTGACTGCTGTTGGATCAACTCTGCCAGAACTGAATTCATTGTACACCTGATTTATGTCTGCCAAACCTACATTTAATCCAGTAAAATTCGCCCGGTGAGCAGCCAGTTTTTCTGCCGCATCCTTAAATTCTGGATGATACACAATGATCATATCTTCTTCCATCAAATTGTGAAGATTTTGTGGTTTAATCAATGTACCTCCATTAGGAATATATGCAGCATCAGGACCTTTGAAAGCAAGTATATTTCTATTGATATTATTTGTAACAAATTTTAGCAGTCCAGACTCTGCAGAAACAGCCACTGGTTCGACAGGATTTGTGATATCCCAAAAAAGATACTGATCCAATGCATTGACATTATAAGCTACGATTTGCTGCGTAGTCATTTTCTTATTCCTAAGCTCAATTTGTATGGGGCCAGATGAAATTCTCTTTTCAAAAATCAATTCAATAAAATCGAGCCAGCCCTCACTTTCTGTACTTACATTTGGGTAGCTCACTCTAATGGTTGGATTTGGATCATTAATGTCTACAACAGTTTGAATGGCAGCTTTCCTGGCAAATGCTGCCTCATTGTCGCCAATAATTGTCCCTTGTATATTGGCACTAAAAGTTTGATTCGCAATAGAAAAGTTTACTCTGGAACTCACCGCCGATCTGCCGGCAAATCCCATTTTTGACTGCATTTGGCCTGGAACAACGATTTGGGTCAAATCAAATTCCTTCTGATAATCCATTTCTCGCACTCCTTTGAAATAATCACCATACCAGTTTTTTCCCGAACCGGTCGTTGATGGATTCGCGCCTAATAAATTTATTTTATCTACTTCATAGCGCTGGAGCGATTCATATGTGTCAAAAATAAATGCAGGAGGATCCGTCGGATTTTGTGTGGTTTCAAGTCGAAGACCCGCATCTCCCGTGATTTTTAAAAATACATAATTGTTGTTATCATAAATATTTTTTTGAAAAATATACTGACCATTTGTATGATTATATCTCCAGACGTCAGGACCTTCAGCATAAAACAAAATGTAATCGGAAGCATCAAATTTACCATCCTGCTCTCCAGCAACAATTACCGGAATCTGAAACAAATCAGGTTCATCAACTAGCGTAGGCGTTTCAGAAATTATTCCACCGGGACGGGTATAAATTTTACATTTCTTTGGATCCAGCTTTGATATATCTAGTCCCAATTTTGTCTCTAAAAAAAGTTTATCCAGTTTATAGACACCCGATTTTTCAATAGGTATTTTATAAATTAGACCTTCATTTAATACAGATTCTGTAACAAACTGCAGACTTCTAACTTGCTCAGAAATTGGCTGACGAGAAATTATTCTGATTTCTCTGACTAGTTCCACAGTACTTTCTTCTATACTTATAATCAATGGAATTGCTGCACTTTGAGCACATCCTGGCATTGATTCCACAAAAGCCTTTCCCAATTTGGAACTTGATTTATCCAACTTGGACAGATATTCATTCGAAACTTCAACACGAAAGGAAGAAACAATTTCAACATTAAATTCTCCTCTATTACCAGATTTGTTGGCAAAACAAAAATGAGTATACGGCATATTTGCTTTCCAAACTATATCCTGATAGTTCAGAAGAACTTCTCCTTTTGAAAGTGCGCTTCTATCATATTCTAAAACAAAATCCTGCCCAAAATGCGATTGAAGATTATTTGTAAAAAGAAGTAATGTAAAAATAAAACGAACAAAAGATTCATTTATTAAAATAGAGCGGGGAATGATTTGCGTACCATTTGACCAAAAAAATAAGCACCTTCGAGCATAATTCAGGAGTGGTAAAGGTATGTAATTGGTCATCATATCGATATTACAATGCGATCTTTGAATAGTTTTCAGATGGCTTTATTATTTTACAAAAATAAAATAATTAAAGAATTTTTGTGCTTATAATGTATTAACGAACTTCACAAAGTTTGTATTGTTTATATTTGCCAAAGCATATTGGCTTAACAAATAAAGAAAAATGGGCGTATCTAAATATCTGGCGATTCTTAACATAAAAGTTTTTCAACTTTTATCGTTTACTTTTATTGCTATAATTTTCAATTCGCCCCAAACCATAGGTCAAGACCCTATGTTTAGTCAATTTTTTCATGCCCCACAGTCAATTAATCCCGCACTTTCCGGGATTACAAATGGCCCACTTTTTCATCTAAACTATAGAAATCAGTGGCCTTCTATCCAACAGGCTTACAGTACATTTGCTCTATCCTACAGTCAAATGTTTAATAAGCAAAAAAGTGGTGTCGGGGCACTTATTTTATCAGATCAGGCAGGCAATGGCACATTGAATTCGACAAAAGGCACGCTTGCATATAGCTATAATTTAAAAATCAAAGGCAATACCTATATCAAAGGCGGACTTGATATTGCTATCGGCAGTATCTCGCTGGACTGGAATAAATTTATTTTTGGTGATGCGATTGATGCTTTTGGAAGTGGCGTTTCGCCGGGAGGAACACCCTATCCTTCCAAAGAAATTAGACCGGAATCATCAAATGTATCTTACTTTGATATCGGTTCTGGCATTTTATTATACGACAACGAATATCATATCGGTTTGAGTTTAAAACATATGAATAATCCTGACATTACATTTTTGCCTTCTACAAGAGAATTTGGTGATAACAGCAGATTACCTATGAGGATTACGCTCCATGGCGGTTATAACATTTTACTGGAAAAAGGCAATAAAAATAAAGCATCTACGTTTATATCTCCGGGATTTCTGTTGGCTAAACAAGGAAATTTCATGCAAATCAACGGAGGTGCACAAATACAACTGGATAAAATGATAGCCGGGGCATGGTATAGACATGCTGGATTAAACGGAGATGCCATTATTGGTATGATAGGTTGGAAATACGACATTTTTAAAGTTTGCTATAGTTTTGATTATACTGTCTCAAATCTTGGTATTTCTTCAGGAGGTAGTCATGAAATCGGAATTATGGTTAATCTTGATAAATTTTATCCTCAAAAAAATAATTACAACAATTGTTTTGAGATCTTTAAATAAACATGGCATGTCATTTGAATACAATATTATGAATGCACATAATGGTTTTCAAACTTCAATAAATTTGTCTGTTTTATTTAGAATTCATAAAGTTTGTTGCTTTGAATTCATTGTGTAATACTTATTTATAGAATATAAGGTGAAAAATGATGCAAATAGTTTGTTATTATAAAATTTTACCTATTTTTGTTCGCTAAATTTTTGAAATAGAATATCAAATCGATGAAACAGTTATTTAATCTTTTGGGTGTTTCTTTCCTGACAGTTATTTTGTTCGGAGCCTGCAGTAAGAGTGTAGAACAATCCTCAAATACAGGATGGCATTACAATGATGCAGAATGGGGTGGTTTTGAAAAAATAAATTACGAAGGTCAGATTAATGGTCCTAATCTAGTTTTGATTGAAGGTGGTACATTCACAATGGGTACCACATTTGAAGATAAAACGTATGAATTCAGTAATATTCCTAGAAGAGTTACCGTTTCCTCTTTTTATATGGATGAAACAGAAGTTTCCAATATAAATTATCGTGAATATTTACATTGGGTCAGAACGTTTTACCCTTCATACCCTGAAGTTTATAGAAAAGCACTTCCTGATACTTTGGTATGGAGAGAAGAATTGGCTTACAATGAGCCTTTAGTTGAGACATATCTCAGACATCCTTCTTATGATGATTATCCTGTAGTTGGTGTAAGCTGGCTCCAAGCTAATGATTATTGCAAATGGAGATCAAACAGAGTAAATGAATTTATTCTTATTGATCGAGGTGTCCTAAACACCAATCCAGGTCAAAAAGATTCTGACACTTATGATACCAAAGCCTACCTATCAGGTCAGTATCAGGGGAATGTAAAGAAAAACCTTCCAGATATTACTAAAGGTGGAGAAAGACCAGTAAGATTTGAAGATGGTATTTTACTTCCTGACTATAGACTTCCTACAGAAGCAGAATGGGAATATGCTGCTCTTGCATTACAAGGCAATCAGACTGCATCCGAAGATGAATTGATCACAGATAGAAAATTTTTGCCATGGCAAGGCGAATCAGCCAGATATAAAATTAGAAATAGCCAGCAAGGCAACATACTGGCAAATTTCAAAAGAGGTAGAGGAGACTACATGGGTATGGGTGGTAGACTTAATGATAAAGCATCATTCCCGGGACCTGTAAGATCTTTCTATCCAAACGACTTTGGTTTATACAATATGGCTGGAAATGTTAACGAATGGGTTTTTGACACTTACAGACCTACAACAAGTATTACCCTTGCTGATGAAGAAAATCATGACCTCAACCCATTCAGAGGTAATCAGTTTAAAGAACTTGAAATAGATGAAGAAGGAAACCCAGTAGAAAAAGATTCATTGGGTAGTCTGAAATCTAGAAATATTGATGATGAGGAAGCAGCTTTAAGAGACAACTACAAAAAAGGTGATCTTAGAGGGTACCAGGATGGAGATGAAGATTACATTAAATACCTCTATGGCGTTTCAAGTCTTGTTAGCGATAAATCAAAAGTCTTTAAAGGAGGTTCATGGGCAGATAGATTATTCTGGTTGTCACCTGGCGCTAGAAGATATAAAGATGAAGATAAATCATCAAGAGATCTTGGATTTAGATGCGCAATGTTCCGCGTTGGTAGCAGTGAAGGCAATGAAGATATGGGAGGCCATATGTTTAAGGAAACAGGAACTAAAGTCAAAAAGAGATATAAATAATTTATATTAATTTTATAAAAAAGGCTTTCAATTAATAATTGAAAGCCTTTTTTTTGTTGTCTCAAATGTATTTCACATGACGCCACAACATATTAATGAACTATACGATATTTATTTAAATTCGTCTGATGTTATCATAGATTCCAGAAAAGTTAAAGCCAAGTCCTTGTTTTTTGGACTTAAAGGAACTAATATTGATGGAAACAAGTTTGCTTTAGAAGCCATAAAGGGAGGAGCTATTGCGGCAGTAGTTGATGATCCCAGTCTTAAACACAAATCAAATTGCTTTTTCGTGGAGGATGTATTATCTGCACTTCAGCAATTAAGCAAGTACCATAGAAATACGTTTTCGTTTCCAGTTATTGGTCTTACTGGTTCAAATGGCAAAACAACTACCAAAGAGCTTGTTAGGGATGTACTTTGTAAAAGATATACTGTACAAGCCACTCTTGGGAATTTAAATAATCATATTGGCGTACCTCTTACCATTTTGGCTGTAAAGGCACCCCTTGATTTTCTTATTGTAGAAATGGGTGCCAATCATCAAGGTGAAATTGATTTTTTATCCCAAATTGCCCAACCAGATTTTGGATTGATTACTAATATCGGCAAGGCACATCTCGAAGGATTTGGTGGCCCCGAAGGTGTCAAAAAAGGGAAATCAGAACTTTACCGGTATTTGGCACAATCTAATAAAATAATCTTTATCAACGGTGAGGACCAGGTCTTAGATAGTCTAATTCCCGCAGGATACACTAATGTAGTGGAATATTATCCAAGTAAAATGATGAAGATTGTAAAAACACATCCTACCCTATCAATAATCTTAGATCAATTT
>JAUMBJ010000015.1:0-3977 GCA_032115755.1 Saprospiraceae bacterium | reverse complement strand
CATGTGCTGATTTATTGCAATACCAGTATTGTTAAGATTGATTTTGGTGTATTTGTCACTAAATATTACGCCTTCATGATTGATGATGATTTGTTTGAAGTGAGCGTCATTAAAAAGGCCCATAATACATTCGATTACCAACTCAGGCATCAAGTTACAACTGCTATTATTCCACCCTATCGCATTGTAGTTGACACGGAACGCAAGGCAAAAAAGATAATATTTATAAGCTTAGGATTTATTGCGTTACTCTTAGCAGGTATTGGTTTATATTTTATCATTTGACTTTAATTTTAATCATTATCCAGTTTGGTAATAGATGGAAACTTATAATTTTGTGAAAATTATATTTCTTGAAAAATTTAAATCAACATATTGAGGCATTAATTTTTATGGCCAATCCATCCGTGCCATTGGAAGATTTAGTTTCCGTTCTTCGAGAAAGTCTGGGTATTCCTATAAAAAAGGAAGAAGTACAGCATTCCATCATTGAATTGACCGAAAAATATAAACAGGATGATTTCGCTATGGAAATAGTGGAGATGGCAGGGGGGTATAGATTTATGACAAAAGGTATTTATCATCATACGGTGAGTATATTTTTAAAGCAAACTGCCCATAGAAAACTAAGCAAATCTGCGCTAGAATCTCTATCTATTATTGCCTATAAGCAGCCGGTCAGTAAATCAGAAATTGAATCCATTCGTGGTGTAAACAGTGATTATAGCATTCAAAAATTACTGGATAAGGGTCTTATAGAAATTTCTGGCAGAAGCGAAGGACCGGGTAAGCCATTACTTTATGGAACAACTACCAAATTTATGGACTATTTTGGTCTGAAATCTGTTCTTGATTTACCCAAACTTAAGGATATAGAAGATGCCAGTCAGCAAATTGGAGATGTTTCGCTTTTCGATAATACCTCCGAAACAGAACCTGTAGCATAAATTTTTGTTATTAGTTAAAGTGTATTATGGAAGAAAAGTTAGTCAATCGAGTGGCTGAAAGCGGGCTTATCACCATTAATCTGGAAAATTATTTCCCGGAAAGTACAATTGCAGTTTTTGACCTTAAGGATTATCTGTTTCATGGCCTTATACTGAAGGAAAAGGATTTCAGAGATGCGCTAAAACAAATTGAGTGGCGCGATTATGCGGGCAAAATGGTATTGATTATTTGTTCCGGAGATGCCATTATTCCCATGTGGGCATATATGCTGGTAAGTCAATATTTAGCACCGTATGCCACAGATGTATTTACCGGTGACGAAGATTCTTTTCTTCGCCACTATTATCACCAAATATTAAGTACGTTGGACCTAAAACCCTACGAGGGACAGCGCATCATTATCAAAGGTTGTGGGTCTAAACCTGTACCTTCAGAAGCTTATGCCAGAATTACACAATTGCTTCAGCCGGTAGCGCAGAGTATCATGTTTGGTGAACCTTGTAGTACAGTTCCGGTATTTAAGAAGTCCAAAATAATGTAAAAAGGTTTTGTGTGGAATTCAGCCATACGCATCAAAAATTTATTGCTTTAGATATCAGAATTATTATATATTTTGCCTCGATTAGGCAACTTGCCACTAAAGCAAATTGCTATTAAAAATAAACATATAGAATCGACATGTGTAAAAAAATCATTTACATACAAACTACAATATCATTTTACACATCAAAGATTCCGTGGGGCCTTAAAAACAATTCACACAGAGTGTGATGATTTGAAAAATATACAAATGAATTTGAAAATTAAAAATTTTGGGTGGTATCTTTTCCCAGCGCTTATGGCCATTTTTGTAATGCTTATATCTTTTGCTTTTACTGATCCCGCACTTTCGCGATTTTTTAAGTTGCCTCAAAAAATCAAAGGAATTCGGATGGACCGGAGCTTTAATTTTGCTGGTGAAGAAATGCCTTGGAATGAAGATACCAGAGAGCGAATGGATAGGGAGTTAACCATAAATGCATATTGGACGGCTACTACAGTTTTACACGTAAAAATGGCAGCAAAGCATCTTCCCAGAATTTCAGAGATTTTGGCAGAATATGGTATTCCGGATGACTTTAAGTACCTGGCTGTTGCAGAAAGCAGTCTGCGCAATGCCACTTCCTCTGCAAGTGCAAAAGGGTTCTGGCAATTTATGCAGCCCGCAGGAGAAGAAATGGGTTTGGAAATTTCCGAAGACGTTGATGAAAGATTTCACTTTGAAAAATCAACACATGCAGCCTGTCAGTACATTAAAAAGCTTAAGGCACGCTTTGCTACATGGACAAATGTTGCTGCAGCATATAACATAGGTCCAACAAAATTTGCCCAAAAAATGAATGAGCAACAGGAAACCTCTTATTACAGTCTTCATCTAAATGAGGAAACTTCTCGATATGTTTTTCGTATTGTTGCTATAAAAGAAATTTTGGCTAATCCCCATGATTTTGGTTATGAACTTGAATCACATGACAATTACTTTCCGCTCAACCAGCTTAAAGAGGTCGAGGTATCAGAAAGCATATCAAACCTTGCAGATTTTGCCCATAAGAATCAAACGACATTCAGGTTGCTTAAATATTATAATCCATGGCTTATTTCCGGAAAACTTACAGTTAAGCCAGGCAAAAAATATATCATCAAAATACCGGTGTAAAGTTTAAATTATACTTTTTACTTCGGTTTCCAATATTTTAAATGATTATATTTGCGCCTCAATTTAAAATATGCTAAAGATTTTTTCTCCATTGTTGATCATTTTGCTGGGAAGTATTCATTTGATAGCGCAGACAGGTACGGTAAGAGGGTATGTTTACGAAAAGGAGACAGGTTCACCTGTGATGTTTGGTAATGTCTATCTGGAGGGAACAACCTATGGTGTCACATCTGATGTGAATGGATTTTACACTTTAGCAAATGTGCCCGTGGGCTCCTATAAATTGGTGGCGTCTTACATTGGATTTGATACAGCCTCAGTCATGATTGTTATTAAAAAAAGCGCTATTGAATTAAAAAATCTTTACTTAAATGAATCATCAGTTACTTTGGGGGAAATTAATATTTCGGCGGCCAGAGAGCAGGCAAGAACTACTGTAAATATTTCGCAGATTTCCGTTTCACAAAAGCAGATAAAAGCATTACCTTCCACAGGTGGAGAGGCTGACATAGCTCAGTATTTACAGGTAATCCCTGGTGTGGTAACTACTGGAGACCAGGGAGGTCAGATATTTATTAGGGGTGGTGCTCCGGTACAAAATAAGATCCTTCTTGATGGCCTCAATATTTACAATCCCTTTCATTCCATTGGTTTTTATTCTATTTTTGAAACAGAACTTATTAGATCTGTGGATGTGCTTACCGGAGGTTTTGGAGCGGAGCAGGGTGGAAGGGTTTCTGCCATTGTAGATATTAAAACAAGAGAGGGAAACAAATCCAAAACAAGTGGCTTTGTAAGCGGTGGACCATTTCTTGCCAAGGCTATGATAGAAGGACCGATAAAAAAATTTAAAGAAAATGGAACTAGTGTTTCGTATGTTCTCACAGGCAAAAAATCTCTCATAGAGCAAACCTCCAAAAACTTGTATTCATTTCTGGCTCCCGAAGGACAGGATGGATTGCCATTTTCTTTTCAGGATGTGTATGGAAAGGTATCTGTCAATACAGCATCAGGAAGTAGAATCAATCTTTTTGGGTTTAATTTTACAGATAATTATAACAATCCTCAGATTGCCAATATAGGCTGGAAAAATAATGGGGGAGGCGCAAATTTTAGTATTGTACCATTTGGAAGTGATATTATAGTCAATGGACTTCTGGGTTTTTCAACATATACCACTTCATTTAATGAAGAAACCGGAAAGCCTAGAAGGTCTGATATTGATGAACTTTCAGCAAATATTGATTTTACATTTTTTGGAGCAAAAAATGAAATTAAATATGGTTTGGAATTAAAAAGTGTACGTACTGATTTCGAATTTTTTAATCCTTTT
>JAUMBJ010000014.1:0-12672 GCA_032115755.1 Saprospiraceae bacterium | reverse complement strand
GGAGGATTCATTTCTACCGCTGCTGAAGATATGAACTTCAGATACAGTAAAGATCCAACTTCCATCCGTCACCCATGGTATACTGGGGCTTACACAGGTGGAGAATTTGATTATACCTATATTTGTCATGAGTTGATGATTGAATCATTGGTGGACGAAGATCCAAGATGGCCATTCTATTTCAGAAGACAAACTAAAACCATTCTAGATTCTGCAGACCCGACACAGTTCAATACACAACCTTGTTCTGGTGGCCAGCCATGTATCTATGGTTATGTGGTGAATAATCAAAATGTAATTAACAGACTTTATATTGATAAGGGAAAGACTTTTGGTCCTGCTGAAAAAGATTTTCTTGCTGGTATTTTTGGCCGTGACCGAGGGGATGCAGATGGTATTCCTGCGGATGGTGGTTTTAGAACTATTCCAGGTGTATATCCTTGTGGTGGATTCTATGATGTTGCAAACCCTGGAGCGCCAGCTGCCAATGCTGCACCAGGAGGCGGAATTTATCCTTTCCTGACTGGTGTTAATACAAGTTATTATTTAATTGAGGCTATGCTTGAATTAGGTGCATCTGGAGATCCACGTGCCGAATTTGAAAAAGCTATCAGAAACCATATAGCCAGAGTAGTTTCATTTGGTACTACAACAGATCTTAATTCAGTAGCGCCTACTGCTGCGGCTATTACCAATTACGTAAATCTTTGGCTGGGTAGATATGATGCAGCATCTTCAAATGCGGCAAAACTTAATGTTGTGATGAAGCAGCTTTGGTTTTCTTCTTATGGTAATGGATATGAGATATATAATGCATACAGAAGGACAGGTTTGCCAAGTAATGTCCAGGAACATGTTGAAGGTACAGTAAGAGGATTTCCTTTAAGACTTCCATACCCACAGACTGAATTAACGCTCAATCCAAATGCTGCAGCTTATAAAAATGTTGCATTTGATGCAGCGCCAATATTCTGGGATAAATAATTAGTGTTTAAATTAAAAATATAATACAATGAAGATATTAAAGTTTTATAATTATGTGCTGTTGCTAGGCTTAGGCTTATTAGCAGTAGGATGTGAGAAGCCAGTTGATCCATATCCAGAATTCCAGACTGTTCCCCACGGTTTTGGTAAATATAAGGCAGGGACACCTACAAGTATGTTTTTTGGTCAGAATAGTTCCAAACTTGAAGGTGATTTGCAATGGATTTCTACAGATGGTAAGGTTACCGTAACAGAAATAGATCTATATGTTTCATGGTCTGAATCATATCTTGATCAGGACGGTTTGCCAAAAACTGCTGTTCATGGCAAGAAGAAGATAACCACATTGGCTTCTGCAGGTGCCGCAAGAACACCTCAAGCATGGTCTTTTTCAGCAGCCGACGTTTACAATCTTTATAAAGGAATTACATTTGATTATAAGGATGGTGCAGGTGCCAGAAATGTATTTGACAATCCTAAGGATACCAGAAGGTCCGCTTCGAGTTATTTTACACCTAATGACAAGTTTGTCATTTCATGGGGCTTTAAAGCTCAGGATGGAAGATACTTCGATACCTGGTCTGGTGGTATTTGCAACAACTCCGTTGGTGCAAACTGTACTTTAAATTTTGGTGTAGTTTGTAACTCGGCTATTGAAGGTACCTACAAAGGTGTGACTTCTGGTACTTCAACTGATGGTTGTTGCCCGGGTACGGTAGAAGCAGAAGCAACTGTTACCTTGACCAAGGTTGGAACGGGTAAATATGAAATCAGTGATTTTTCTTCTGGTTTATATAAAAAGTGGTATGAAATATATGGTATTGATGATACTTATATGGCTAATATCGATAAAACTAAAAATAAACTTAGAGGTGATATTACAGATGCGTGTAATAAAATCAGTGGCGCATGGACAGAGCCTTTTGGTGAAACAATGACAATTGCAGGAGATGTTGATCCTGCCACAGGAAAAATTACATACAATTGGGTTAATGGTTATGGTGACAAAGCTTCAGTTACCCTTACAAAACAGTAATTTTCAATCATTAAAGCAAAATCAAATCCGGTCAGAACATTTCTGACCGGATTTTTTTTATATGTTTATGACGTAAAGTTTAGGTTAATTGTCAATTATTTATATTATTACAAGGGTTCTAGCTTTTTGAAACTATGGTTGTCCGATGCATTGCTTTCGTATTTTTATTTTTCATGAATGGTAGTAGTAATTTTGGTCAAATTACATATCATAATCAAGTAGCTTTAATTTTAGATAAATATTGCATAGACTGCCACTATAAAGGAGGGCCTGCTCCATTTGAACTTGATCATTATGAATCAGTAAAAGCTAGGGCAAATTTTATTGCCCATGTAATAGAAACCCGTTATATGCCTCCATGGAAGGCTGATGCTAACTTTAGTCATTTTAAAGATGAAAGGATTATGCTTGAAGAAGATTTAATAACTTTCAAACGATGGATAGACGAGGGGATGCCAAAAGGTAGCACTGAAAAAAAGGAAAAATATTCATCAAAAAAAATAGGTTCCAAACCTGACTTGGTACTTTCCATGAACAAAAAGTATATTATTTCAGGGGATAATCAGGATGATTTTAGATTTTTCCACATTCCAACAAAAATGCAGCAAGATAAATATATAACTGGGTTGGAATTTATACCTGGGAATAAAAAAAGAGTACATCACAGCCGTATTATGGTTGACACTACAAATCTAATCTCCGGTATTGATGGTATGTCTGAAAATGATACCGCAGTTTATGCTTTTCAAAAGAGGCCCCTAGCTGATGAATTTTTATATGGCTGGGTTCCCGGCAATTTTAATTTTCGATTTCCCAAAGGTTTTGGCAAATATTTAAGGAAAAATTCAGATATCATATTGAATATGCATTATAGTCCTTCAAGTATTTCTGAAATCGATCGTAGTCGCATACATCTTTATCTTTCAGATCCAACTCATATTAAAAGAGAGGTTAAAAACTTTATTTTACGAGAGACAGATATTTCCAATCCACCTTTTCTAATACCGGCTAATTCGGAACGAACTTTCTATATGAGCTCGGGTATCCTGCCCAAAAATATATCATTGCTGACTATACAGCCTCATGCACATCTTTTGGCAAAATCATTCAGGGCATTTGCGGTGACTCCTGATGGAGATATGATTCCCCTTGTTAAAATAGATGATTGGGATTTTAACTGGCAGATGACTTATGTCTTTGAAAATCTTTGTATTATTCCAAAGGGTTCTGTGATTATTATGGAAGGTGTTTATGATAATTCTTCCAATAATCCTAATAATCCTTCAAATCCCCCAAAAGATGCAGGGTATGGCTGGCGAACTGTGGATGAAATGATGAATTTGATATTTTATTATGTTGACTATCAGCCAGGTGATGAGTCTTTAAAGCTTGAATACGATTGATCTATTCAAATTTAATTTTATCAACTATATATTCTCCTATTTTTTTACCCTGAGTTGATCCGTTTTCAATAGCAGGTTTAAAATGAATTCCGCCGTATAGACGTGATATTGCTGCTTCATCCGCAGCATGGTAAAAAGAATTAAATGATCTTGCTGCTAAGCCAAATTCTATTTCGGTGCTGTCAACAAAACTAAAATTGTCCCCATATAATTTTGTCATGGCCACTGCTGCTGCATTTGAAATTACACTATGTCCGCTGGTATATTCAGGAAAAGGAGGCGTCTGGAGTATTGGAAGCCATTGTTGATCTATAAATTCATTTATCACAGTTTCCGGCCGTACATATTTGCTCCTGTATTTTTCATCCCAACAACTTATAAAACCATCTGCAAGGCAAAGTGATACAAGTGCATAAGATTGTAAAGACTTTACAAAATCTGCATTTGCCTTTTGACTGGCGACTTGAACAATGTTTATCCAGTGCCCTCCGGGCGTAATTTTTTTTACGGCGTGCATAACATGCCCTGTAATGTTTAATTTGTAAGGATTACAGTCCCAAAAATTGGCAATAGCCTCCTGCTCTTGACTTATATTTTTTACAGTTTGGTATACCTCTAAAACTTCCTTGTAAAATTGACTGTTTTTATCCATAATATTATATGGTGTCGGAGGTGGTGGAGCAAATATTTGTGCAGAATCGATAACAAATGTTCTTATCTTGTTCCAGGAAGGTTCTATACCATCCATATATCCTGGAGGTGTAGGTTTCCATGTCGATGGGTCTTTTTCTAAGCTATATTTAGGAAAAGAGCGCGTTTGTTTATAATTATCTTTTGCTGCCCATTCTAATACATGCGCTACATTTTCATCTGCAAAGTTTTCTGAGTTTTGAAGCACAGATGAATTTATCCCAAGGGATCTGTAGTGTTTTTTAACAGCATCAATGTTAATCTGGATACTATCTTCTGAAAATGTAAGTGCTTTTCCAACTTTAAGAAATGCAAGAGTTGCAGCACAGGGGAAACAGTATTTAAGCTCTTTATTTGGTTGTGGCAAAGGATTTAGTTCATGAAGTTGTCCTGCAAGCGACAAACTTGTAGAATCCTGCCAACGACCTGCTTCATATGCTGCAATACTGGAATATGCATAAATTCTGCTAGCAACCGGTGGGGAAAAAATATCATGAACAATGATATCTGTAACCGCTTTTACAGATTTATGGAAAATATCAGAATCCTGGATAGCTATAGTATTTTCTTTAGTAGTACACGACCAACTAATTGTAATTACAGTCAATAATATTATTCCGAGGTTTTGTGTCATTCGAGGTTTTGAGGTTTGGACTACAAATATAATCCATTTTAAGATTCAGGTCTTTATAGAATGGCAAATTTGAAAGCTTTTAGGAGTATAGTTTCTTTTTTTCTAAGTTGAATTAAATAAAGCCCCTGTTTTATATCAATTGGTAATTCAACAACAGAATTACTCGTTTTACCGCTTGAAATTAATTTTCCATCTATATGGTAAATTTCATAAGTAATCTCTTTTGTTTCATTTCCCTCTATTAAAATACAATGTGTTTCTGGTTGGAACCAAATTCGGAGGTCGTGTTCATTGGCATTAACTAAAGATGCAGGCTTACAGCTATTGGTTAGAATTTCCCTATGGGAATACATGTATTCCAATAAGACGTCAGCCATGGCATCGCCAAATTTTTTAATATTATCTGAATTATTTCTAATGCCTGAATAATTTAATTCTATCTGAAAACCATTCGTCGAAAATTCAGGATTAAAGCTTGTATAATTGGCTGTAATATAGCCTCCGTTGAAGTAGGTATTATCTCCATCTGGCGATGGAATCTGACTGCTTGGTACGGTGGGATAACCTTTATCATGCAATAAAGTACCAAAACTTAAAAGCCCTCTGAGTAATGCTGCATGCTTGAGATCATTTTTGTTTTGTAATGCAAGATTTCTCAATGAGCTATTATCAATCAAAGCCGAAGTATTCAGTAAAAGATCCGTATTTTCAAGGTCCTGTTCATCCAGTAGATATCCAAGTTCTATCCGTTGACTTGGTTTTCCGTGGCCATGCAGATCCACAAAAAAAGTATTGAATCCAAATTCTTCATCTGCTTTTCTGATCGCCTCTCGTATAAATTGATGATACTCTTCCCAGGCGATTTCAGCGTCTATATTTCCGCAAGAACCGTCTGATAAATTTCTATTGCAATCCAGTTTTGTCCTTTTTAAATGGCAGTAAATGATATAAGGATAACATCCCGTTTTTTGATAGATAGCATTGCTTACTTCCAGTGCTACCAATTGGGTATTGAGATCAGTGGCTGTCACAGCACCTGGACAAGCCCGATCTGGAATGTGCGATGGTGCTAACAATCCCCCATGTGGAACAGAAATTATTATTGGTAATTGACCTAATTGGTATGCCGTATATTGATTTTTACCATATATTAATTCTTGGGTGAAGCATGGTAAAATCCATATGTAAAAAATCAGCGCTTTTGAACTCAAATCGATTATGCGAAGAAATATAGTATTATACTTCATGCTTGATATTTGATTAAAATTTATACATTAAAAGTACAGATCTTTTACATTCTAATTGGAAACATTGGAATGTATTTATATTTTTATCCTAAAGCAATTTATGATGAGTAGTAATGCCTTTATCAAAATACGATGGTCCACTTTCTTACTTTTACTTCCCTGGAGTATTTTTGGTCAGTCGTATATACAAATGGTCCAGATAGACTCTAGTGATACGTATGAGGATGTTATATGGAAAGCTGCCCATGTTGTTCCTTCCGAGCGTCAACTTGTTTGGCAGCAGTTGGAATTAACAGCATTTATACATTTTGGGATGAATACTTTTACAGATCAAGAATGGGGTGATGGTAATGAAAATCCAAATTTATTCAATCCCGGCAGTCTTGATGTGGATCAATGGGTTAGGACATTGAAAAATGGTGGTTTTAGGCAAATCATACTTACTGCAAAACATCATGATGGATTTTGTCTTTGGCCTACCCTTACTACCAATCACGCGATTCAATATAGCAAATGGCAGGGTGGTAAAGGTGATATTGTCAAAGAAGTGTCGCTAGCATGCAAAAAACATCAAATTGGTTTTGGGGTATATTTGTCGCCATGGGATAGAAACGCATCATCTTTTGGGACAGAGGAATACAATGAACTATTTAAGTTGCAGCTATCCGAACTTTTAACCAATTATGGAGAGATTGCCGAAGTCTGGTTTGATGGTGCCAATGGTGAAGGGCCAAATGGTAGAAAACAGAACTATGACTTTCAAAGATGGTACCAATATATTCGAAATGTACAACCAAAGGCAACTATTGCCATAATGGGTCCAGATATCAGATGGGTGGGAACAGAAACTGGAGTTGGCAGAGCATCTGAATGGAGTGTCATACCTTTAAAAGACTCAATTATAAACAGGTGTTGGAATGGTGTGACAGACCAGTCAATTTTTCTACCTATAGGAGATCGAACAGAAGAAGACCTGGGAAGCAGGACACAATTGGAGGATGCTACAAAATTGATCTGGTATCCTGCTGAGACAGATGTTTCCATTCGACCAGGATGGTTTTATCACCAACAAGAAGATGAAAAAGTTAAAACCGGACCTGCCTTGTTTGAAATTTATAAATCTTCTGTAGGAAGAAATGGGGTTTTGCTTTTGAATGTTCCACCCACGCGCGAGGGTAGGATTCATCCTAATGACAGCATGTCAATTGTGGAGTTTGGAGCAATAATTAGGAATACATTTAAATTCAATCGAATATCATCCATACGGTATGATCAAATAGATGTGTCCACCATCTTAACGGATGACAGCCTGGAAACATCTTTAACTCTTCAAAAAAAGGATACAATTACTTTTGAAATAATTACGGCCGAAGACGATTCGGTAAATTTGCTAAAAGTTCAGGAAAATATCAAACTTGGACAGCGGGTTGAAAAATTTATGCTTGAAAAAATGGAAAATAATGGTCTATGGAGCCCAGTTTGTGAAGGAACGACCATTGGATATAAAAGAATTTTGTCTTTTTCAACCCAGCATGGTAGGCGATGGCGTTTTACTATTTTATCCTCAAGATATCATCCCGCCATAGCAGAAATTGGATTATATAAGCAATATTAAAATATGTAATAAATTAATATATAATGGTATATAAATACTTATTATATTGTATATAAATAATTTTAACTTTAAAATGTATATCCTATGCAAAACATATGACTTCTAAATTTGGTGTTGTCTGCATTGGTTAATGATGTAATACCAAAGATATTTTTGCCAGAAATTTGAAATTTCATAATATCCATTCCAAATCCCCATAAATAACCCCATTCTTCGCGTTTAAAAAAGTTGTCATAGGCCAGACTACTTCCATCTGTCTCGCCTGAAATCGAATATCTGTAATATGCGCCTCCAATTGGATAAGCTTTTGCAATACCATTTATATTGAATATGGCATACTGAAATGAAAATGGTATTAAAAATGAATGTCTATACATGGTGGCCTTTTGGCCATTTGAGCAGGAAATACAATTTATATAACTTCCATTATAATCATATAGTCCTTCCAGTTTGAATGAAATATTTCGACCTACATCAACTAACAAGAATGGTCCTGTACTTGCAGCTATTCTGCTTTTAGCACGATAAAATTTATCAGGGTATTGATGGAATGAATTACCTATATAGCTTGTTAAACCTACTTTTAAATTGAATTTATTTTTCATGCCAAGGGTAGCATTCCCTTTTATTGGTTGTAGCTCATCTATATTGGCAAGTTCCAAAATTAACGATGAAAGATATCCTACAACTTTCGACATACCATCATATTGTAATTTATCAGCGTCATCTTCGGGCTTGTGGTAGGGAGATTTTAAACCTGTAAACGCATGTATTGATGGAATACCCTGCTGCCCAAACGGCCATGTATCTGTTCTGGCTTCAATATCTGCACTAATATCCTTTAGGGTGATATTCATAGATTTTGCCAGATTTTTTGCAACCTCACTGCCACCTTTAATTGAACCAATTCCTTTTAGGTCCATACCGCCATAGGCATCATACATGCCAATCATATCTAAGCTAAACATAGCTTTTACAGATGTTGCAGGAATTAAACTCTTTTGAGCAACAAATGCCTCAGCTCCCTTTAATCCAGATTCTTCTGCGTCAAACGCTATAATTACAACACTCCGCTTTAAGACTTCTCTTTTTAATATAAGTATTCTGGCAATTTCAATTATTCCGGCAACTCCTGAAGCATTGTCATCTGCCCCATTATACACTACTTTACCATTATTATTTACTTCATACCCCAAATGGTCGTAATGCGCACCGATTACAATATATTCATGTTTCAATAAAGGGTCACTTCCCTCTATAATTCCAACAATATTTTTTCCAGTTAAACTTACAAGTTGAATTCTTAAATTAAATTCTTGAATGTAATCGTTATCATATTTTTTCAAACCGATTTCTTCAAACGATTTTGATATATAAATTCCTGCCATTGAGTGCCCTTGTGTAGAGAGTCCCCTTCCATCCAAAGAGTCTGCTGATAAAAAATTAACATGCTTTTGAATGTTGGTTATTATTTCTGCAGGAATTTGAGCATTCAAAAAATTTGCAAAAATTGAACTTAAAATTATTATTAAAATTAAAGGAGATTTCATCTGTTTATTTTTTTAGTTCATCACACTCCGTATGATTAGTTTTCAGAGCCACATGGAATTGACAACTGTATCTGTATCTATGGTGTTGTCGAACTTGCGTTTCGCATGAAAAATAATCATCATTGTTTGTGTGACCGTCTCATGCTCATTTAATATTTTTTTATTTCAAAATAACGAATTTTATTCCAGAACTGAAATGGGTTTTCGATGACAGGCTTAAATAATCAGATAAAAGAATTTAAAAAATCGGTTTAAACCAGTTTAAAATTGGTTTACTTCATTTAAATTGTTTAGTTCGCCATTGAAAAAATAGGTGGCAAGTTTGCATACCTAAAATGGTTTTTCGAAAACCATAGTATAAAATTATGAATACCAGGCCCTCTTCTTGATTATTTTACTGCTAAATTTAATTTATAAAAAGGTGTAATCACTTAGGTGGATTGCACCTTTTTGTTTTTTGTGCTTGTATAATCTAATGCTATCCAATTATATATTTAAAACGCCTACCATCTTCTGGGTCATTCACCCGTATGATCAAATCATGCCCTATTTTATTTTTATATTCCTGATTGATTTCTTTGATGAGTTGAGCCCTTCTATATCTCAAAGTTTCTGGAGGTTTAATATGGGTGATATCCAAAATATCATCCAGTGTTTCAGCTGAAATAGTTTGATATTGAAATGTTATTAAAGCGGGAATAAGCTTATTTTCCCAAATGGTATTCGAAGTTTTGTTTTTTACTAATTTTCTTTTCTTTCTAAAAAACCAAAATATAAAAACTAATATCAAAAATACTGGTAGAGCATAAAAAATACGAAACTGGTTCACATTTGATTTGTGTTTAACAAAGTATTGGAGTTGATTTTTAATGTCATAGGTATCTCTTACAGTCCAGTTTTGATTGATTTTTATAATAGTATCTTGTCTTAACAAAATGATATCTCTTTGATCCCATATCGAATATGCCAACGATTTAAATGGATTTAAATTAGTTGTATGTACCTCTTTGGATTTTTTATGAATAATATAAATAGGCTTAGATAGTATTAAATAGTAATTATCCAAATCAAGAGTTTGAATGCGGATACGACTTTTAAATATTTCAAGCCCTAGGTTAATCGCCGGAAGATTATTTACAGTTTTATTTTGAAAGTCTATGAATTGATGGTTTTCACCTATTAAATGAAGTCCTTTTTCATCAACATACGCTAATTCATCTTTCAGGTTTTCAGTAAATTTTAAAAGTTCCCATTCACCTGATGCAGGGGTGAAATGGATGACATGTCCGTGACTTTTCCAAAATCCATACCCTCGATAAGAATATATATTATCTCGATAAATAAATTTATAACTGTCAAAATTATAACCAAAATATACACCTTTATATAGGTTATTCCATTGCTTGTCTACCCATTTATATACATTGAAATGACCATCTGGAAACATATATTTGTCGTTTCCGATTTCTAGTACATTACAATAGTATAAATTGAAATTACCTTTCATTAAATCAGCTCTTACTTTCAAAAATTCCTTGTGCATATTTTTAATTTCACCAGAGTCAGTCTTTTTTCCTGTGTCTCTAAAAATAAATTGACTCTCAGCGGAATTCCAAAAGAAGAATATAATAAAAATAAGTAGCTTGTGATTCAAGTTTTTATTCAATTTAATAACCTTTTGATTGAATTAACAAATATAGTTCAAAACAATAAATTTTATGATATCAATTATTAAAATAAGATATATGGTCAATTGTCCATTTGTTTGTGACAATAAGGACAAATTTTAGGGGGTATTATTTTTAATTTTTGAACCTCTTGTGATAAACCTGCAACCAATATACCTGTCGGCAATGCTAATATTGCTATGCCAACTAAGGACAAGATAACAGTAAGTATTTTCCCATAGACCGTAACTGGAACCATATCACCATATCCAATAGTGGTGAGAGTAATAACACTCCAGTAAATGGTTTCTGGAATGCTGGAGAACTTTTCGGGCTGTACTTCATGTTCTGCAATAAACATTAAACTTGAAGTGGTGATGATGGCAACAATTGTAAATAATAAACACGTCAACAATTCTTCTTTTTTATTAAAGAAGACCTGCCTAAATATACTGAAAGATTTATGAAGTTTCCCAAACCTAAAAATTTTAAGAAATCTAAATAGACTGAAGATTCTGATAAACCTCAAATCAATGATTTTCGAAATATGTAAATAATATGGTAATATGGAAATTAAATCTATCCATCCATTAAAGGATAACAAGTATTTTAATCTTCCTTTTATGGGATGACCGTAATCTTGTGCAGATGTAATGCTCCAAACACGTAATATGTATTCTGCCGTAAATATGGCAATAGATATTTTTTCAAAATTATCAAAAAATGTAGCATAAGAATTTCCTACCTGAGGTATAGTTTCAATAATTACAGCCAATATGTTTAGAATAATTATTAAAATAAAAAACCGGTTAATAGCCCTATCCAATGCTGTATCACTTTTACTAGGATCCAGCCAGCTATAACATTTTGATTTGTAATAGGTGTATTTGTTCATATATTTAGCATATTGAATTGATAATAACAGGCACTTATTTTTTTATAATAAACCTTATACTCTTTTCTCCTGCAAAACAAATGCCTAAATTTACATCGTGAATAGTTTAAGTGAATTGATGATCTGCTTCTCTAAAATGCAGCAGATAGATGATGTAATTCAGCTAACCTCGGGTGATGCTAGGCGTAAAATATTATTTACCGGAATTTCAGGTGGATTAGACTGTTTTCTGGTGTCAACTATTGTAGATAAGTCAAAAAAACCCTTATTATATATTGCTAATGATAAGGAAGAAGCTGCCTACATTTCCAATACATTAGAATCGATTTCTGAAGGTTTTCAAGTTACGTTTTTACCTGATTCATTTAAGAGACCTCTACAATTTGAAGAGCTTGACAGACATAATATTTTACAGCGGACTGAAACCACAAATAAAATTGGATTTCTAAAGGGTAGGCCTAATATTATTGTAAGTTATCCGGAAGCTATTTTTGAAAAGGCAGTTGATCCCGAATTGATTAAAGTAAACCAACTTGTCATACAAAAGGATGAAATGCTCGATTTGGATATGCTTATCGAATTCTTAGTGGAATATGGATTTGAAAGGGTTGATTTTGTATATCAGCCGGGACAATTTTCTATACGTGGAGGTATAATTGATATTTTTACTTATGGAAATGAATGGCCTTATAGGATTGAATTGATGGATATTGAAGTGGAAAGCATAAGGACATTCCATCCAACATCCCAACTTTCGATACAGGAGATAGGAAAAATTGCCATTATTCCCAACATAAGCAATAAATTCACTGCAGACCAAAAGGTAAGCATTTTTGAGGTGCTGCATCCATCCACTATTGTTTGCGTAAAAGATCTGGATAGCCTAGTGGACAAACTGCAAATGTGCTTTGAGAAAGCTGAAATTTTTGCTGATAGTACATTGGCTAAATC
>JAUMBJ010000013.1:0-3849 GCA_032115755.1 Saprospiraceae bacterium | reverse complement strand
TAATCCAGCCTGCGAATAATCATATCCTTTTAATCGGATTGAGCGACGATGGTGAATATTGGGGTTATATTTTAGGTTATCATCCATTTTTTGGTTTTTTATTGGTCAATTGTAAACCGTCTCGATATCATTAGGTCGTATCTAATACGTCCTGAATTATATTCGGGGCAATAGGTTGTAAGAAATGGCTTATTTATCTTTTGCTTCTTCTTACGATCCTCAAATTTACCTATTATTCTCGCACCATTTTAAAACTGGTTTTATAGGACTATTTTATTTCTCCTTGAATTCCAATTCGCTATCGAAGTCAATTCTTATATTTTTGAAACCTTTATTTATTCAAAAATATTGATTATTTTAGGGTTACTATTTCTCAACACCTAAACTTGACCTATGAGTTCCAGAAAAAATGATATTTCAAGAAGAGAGTTTATCCTTAAAGCGGCTTCTGCTGCAGTGGTTGCTCCACTTTTAATCAGTCAGGCAAAAAATGTTTCCCCTCCAAATAAGTTAAGACACGTTTGCATAGGTGTTGGTGGAATGGGGTGGCATGACCTGAATAAGTTCAAATCGCACCCTGATGTTGACATTGTCGCCATTTGCGATGTGGACGAAAAGCATTTGAAAAGAGCAGCTGAGGCACTTCCCAATGCAAAAACATATTCCGATTGGCGGGAACTTTTTAAGAATGAAGCGAATGCGTTCGATGCGGTAAATGTGAGTGTCCCAGATCATAATCATTTTGCTATTTGTTTTCAAGCCATTCAATTGGGAAAACATGTTTATTGCCAAAAACCTATGTGCCATGATGTGGCAGAAATACGTGTTTTGACGGAAGCTGCCAGTAAAGCTGGCATAGTGAGTCAGCTTGGTACGCAACATGCATCTGGATTAGGTGACAGGACTGCTGTGCAATGGATTAAGGAAGGACATATAGGTAAAATTAAAAACGTCTATTTATGTAGTAACAGACCCGGTGCTACAGAGGCTTACAGATATAAAGGACCCAGACCTGCCACGGGTGAAAATCCACCCCCGACCTTAAATTGGGATCTTTGGGTGGGAACAGCACCCATGAGACCTTATTCTCCAACCATTTATCATCCTTCAAAATGGAGAGCCTGGCAAGATTTCGGAACAGGTTGGTCAGGTGATATTGGTTGCCATATTTTTGATGCTGTCTGGAAAGGAATGGGTTTGACTGCCCCCTTGTCTGTACAGGCTCGTGTACAGGAATCATGGCAACAATCACCCGATAGAATGGCAGATACCTGGCCGCAATCCAATCACATCACCTGGATATTTCCAGGCAATGAGATGACGGCTTCTGACACCGTTCAAGTAGAATGGTTTGATGGTGAATTTTATCCGCCGGAAGATGTTCGGGCCTTATTTTCGCTAAGTGATTATCCTGCGGAATCTGCTATGCTTGTCGGGACAGAAGGCGCTTTGTTAATACCACATACCAAAATGGCCGTGTTGTTGCCGCAAGCTAAATTTGAAAAAGTAATGCCTCCAAAGCTTGAAGAAAGAGATCATTACCATCATTTTGCGGATGCATGCTTAGGTCGAACCAAAACGGAAAGCCATTTTGAACAATCGGGACCAATGGCAGAAGCCATTATTTTAGGTACCGTTGCGTTAAAAGAACCTGGTAAATTACTGGAATGGAACCATAAAAAAATGAAATTTTCCAATCTGAAAGAGGCAAATAAACACCTCAGCCGGCCTTACAGGAAGGGTTGGGAAGTAGGAGGATTTAAAGCTTAAGGGTTTTGCACTTTTTCCAAATGTGTTATATCCACAAAGAAATGCCTACCATATTTGACCCGTTTAAGGCCAAATATGATTGGCATTTCTTTTATAGTTAAATAAAATCTTCTATTATTTGGGGTGATTTGACACCAATATCATTCTTGTTTTTTCGGATATTGGAAATGATTAGGTGGACACCGAATAATTTTATTCATGAAATGAAGGAACAAAATTTATACGATGAATTGGCCTTTTATACTTTAGCTCATCGGAGTCCCTATTTTATACATCAGCACATTGTAGATGCTTTTGCAGCTCAATATGCAAATGATAAAACTAAATTGATTACAATCTATTTTGCTCTGGTAGGTTTATACTTATATGTTGAAAAGGGTTACACAGGCAGAGAAATACAATTAGAACATATTCGTTTATCAAATCAAAAGAAGGAATTTTTACCTTTTTTACTACCTGAAAATAGAGGAACCTTTACCATTGAAGATGTAATAAAAAAAGAGGATGGAATAGAACGAGACCAGGCAATTGAAATCTGGTGTAAATCAGTTTGGAAGGCTTACGAACCATGTAAATCATTCATAATCGATTATTTAGAGAAAAATAGTTGAAATAACTTACCATTAGACTAAGAAAAATTGAGCATTATTGTTGACATTTTCGGTAAGGCTCAACTTATAGGTCATAAAATAAGCTAATAGAAAATATATTAATTAACTTTGAACTTCTTTTTTTAATTATAAAATTATGGCTACGCAATTCTCAATCTGTTTATGGGGGCAAGATGCCAAAGGAATGGCGCGGTATTATCAAGATGTATTTACCGATTTTAAGTTAGTTTCCGAAAATCCAATGGCGGTTGTGTTCGAAATGATTGGAAAGCGTTTCATGTGTTTGAATAACTGCGTACCAAACCTCAATTTTAATGAAAAGATCTCTTTTGTTCTTACCGTCGATACACAAGATGAAATAGATTATTATTGGAATTACTTCACAAAAGAGGGACAAGCCGGACAGTGTGGCTGGCTTGAGGACAAATATGGTGTTTCCTGGCAGGTAGTGCCAAGCATTTTGGGCAAACTCATGACTGACCCTGAAACAGCTCCTAAAGCGACCTATGCATTTATGCAAATGTCCAGATTTGATATTGCGAAATTGCAGGAGGCGGTTAAGTGAGAAAACGCCCACTTCTGTAATGAATTCCCTTTTCCCTTTCTTTACACTGTTTTTCTGCCTTATTTCGGAGAATAATCAACTTTGTTTGTCAATTATGCAGTAGCTATTCGCTACTTTTACAATATAAAGGCTAGATTCCAGCTAGAAAAATAACGGAAATGAAAAAAATTATCCTTATCCTGTTTATCACATCTTGTGGCATTCTCTTACATGCGCAATCTAATAAGTCCTGGTCGGGGATTTTGAAGGCAGGAGCACAAAAGATTGAGCTGAGATTACACCTAACTCAAAATGCAGATAATACCTGGCAGTCCAAATGGGACGTTCCGGCTCAGAAAGCATTGGGTATTCCTTCTTCCAAAACAGATTGGTCAGGGTCTCAGGTGTCCATTGAAATTAAAGCGATTGGGGCTTCTTTTAGTGGAAATTTGACTGCGGAGGGAAATAAACTGGAGGGAAACTGGATGCAGTCAGGCGGTACCTTCCCTTTGGTATTGGAACCATTTTCCGATACCATTCCTGCTAAAATAGTTATTAAGCCGCAAACTCCACAGCCTCCATTTAGCTATATTTCAAAAGATTACGTTTATGAGGGTTCAGATACAAAGCTTACTTATGGCGCAACCTTAACATTTCCAAATGAATCTTCCACTTTTCCTGTCCTTATTTTAATAACGGGAAGCGGAAAACAAGACAGAGATGAATCTATTTTAAATCATAAACCTTTTCATGTCCTGGCTGATTTTTTAACCAAAAATGGCTATGCCGTCTTAAGGGTTGACGATAGGGGTTTTGGAAAATCAACAGGTGATTTTCAGCAAAGCAGTTCAGAGGATTTTGCGTTGGATGTAGAAGAACATATCCGATTTGTAAAATCATTACCTATGATTAATCAAAAAAAGA
>JAUMBJ010000012.1:0-5170 GCA_032115755.1 Saprospiraceae bacterium | reverse complement strand
TCAGTTCAAAGCTCCTGCTGCTTCAGCAATATATGCTGACAGAGTGGCAGCTATAATTAATGATGCTGAAGCATGGTCTATTGCAGGTACCACGTACACCTTATGTCTTCAAAATGAAAAAGAGGACAATCTCAGAACTTTTTGTTCAAGAAGAGCGTTAGCTTCTTTCGAAAAATCCCTTTCCATAGACCCTTCCAATATCGAAACACGTATCAATCAGGCTCTTGTATATGTGGAATATCCGCTAAAGGAAGAGCCTATGAAGGGAATATTAATGCTTAGGGAACTGAATGATAAAAATCCTGATAATGTTGCTGTGCTAAATCAGCTTGCCAGATTGGCCCTTCAAACCAATCAGACAGACAAAGCTATCGAAAGATTAGAAAAGTCAATTTCTTTAGACCCTGGAAACAATCAAACGATATGCCTATTGGCCGCAGCTTATGATCAGGCGGGAAATAAGGATAAAGCTTCATTCTACAATAATAAATGTAATATAAAATAATTTTAACCTAAAAATTTTTAAAGTATGCCTTGCGGTAAAAAAAGAAAGCGCCATAAGATTTCAACGCACAAGCGTAAGAAGAGACTAAGAAAAAACAGACACAAGAAAAAGAAATAAAATGACTGCAGGAACGCTCTATGGTGTTCCTGCCTTTTCTTTGGATGTAAGTAATACGGAAATTTATTTTTGAAAAACTACCATTGGACAAATTCATAAAAGAACACATCCTGAATATTAACAAGTTGCAGAAAATATTAAAGTTAAAAGTATTCAGGAATTAAAAAAATAAACAATCTACTGAATCCTTAAAGGATCAGTGTGATTTTTGATACAGCAACTCATTTGTCCTCTATTCTATATATTAAAAATATCCAGTAAAATCTTTCATTCATTGAAAAAAGAGTGTTTTCGTTTTATCACTTAACACAAAATTTTTACTGTGGATAAAGAATTAATCATTAATTCATCTCCCACAGAAGTGAAGATAGCATTGCTGGAAAACGCGAAGCTGGTTGAAATACACCACCAAAAAACCAATAGCACTTCTTCCGTTGGAGATATTTTTTTAGGGCATGTGAAAAAGTTAATGCCTGGTCTGAATGCTTGTTTTGTAGACCTCGGGCATAGAAAAGATGCTTTCTTACATTACACTGATCTTGGGCCTCAGATTAAATCATTAATTAAGTACACCCAAACGGTATCACAGGGACAATATAATAATCCAATGATGGAAGGTTTTGTCCTTGAACCAGATAATCCAAAAAATGGTAAAATAGACCAGGTATTCAAGGTCAATATGCCCGTAATGGTTCAGGTACTTAAAGAACCTATTTCCACTAAAGGGCCTAGGCTAAGTTGTGAATTGACTATCCCCGGCAGGTATGTGGTTTTGACGCCATTTATGGACATTGTCGCCGTTTCCAAAAAAATTGGAAGCGCTGATGAACGAAAAAGACTTAAATTACTGGTAGAAAGCATAAAACCAAAAAATTTTGGTGTCATTGTTAGAACTGCGGCGGAAGGCAAAAAAGTGGCCGATCTGCACAGTGATATCAAAGAGCTTGAAGAAAAATGGAAATCTATACATGAACAATTAAAACTTTCAAGAGGGCCCGGAAAAGTTTTAAGTGAAATAGATAAAACTTCTACCCTTTTGAGGGATATGCTCAGTGAAAATTTCAATAAAATTATAGTAGACGACAAAACTTTATTTTCCGGCCTCAGAGATTTTCTACAAGGCACAGAGCCCTCAAAGCTAAAAAGTCTTCAACTTTATAACGGATCAAGACAAATATTTGATCAGTACGATATAAACAGACAAATAAAAGCTTCATTTGGAAAGACTTCTACCATGTCAAGTGGTGCTTACATCGTTATAGAGCATACAGAAGCCATGCATGTTATTGATGTGAATAGTGGTCCAAAAATGCAAAAAAAGGAACAGGAAGATGCAGCATTGTCTGTCAATCTGGAGGCTGCGGAAGAAATCGCACGGCAATTGAGGCTCCGGGATATAGGTGGACTCATCATTGTTGATTTTATAGATATGAGGTCGAGCGACAATAAGACAAGCCTTTTCAATAAAATGAAAGACTTTATGGCAGGTGACAGAGCTCAACACACCATATTGCCTTTGAGTAAGTTTGGCCTAATGCAAATCACTCGTGAACGAACAAGACCAGAGGTCAAAATAGATACACGAGAAGTTTGTCCAACATGTCAGGGAACAGGAAAAACTAATCCTTCGATACTTGTTATTGATAATATTGAAAGAGATATAGAATTCATTTTGGCGTCCAGAGCGAAAAGTAAGATCAAATTAGTAACTAATCCTTTTGTGTTTGCCTACATAAAAAATGGATTCCCAAGTATCAGGATGAAATGGTATTTAAAGTTTAAGAAATGGATAGATTTGTCTGTAGATCAAAATTATCATTTGTTCGAGTACAAATTTTATGACGAAAGTAAGGACGAAATCCGCTTTTAAAACCATGTGTAGTATGAACAGCGATCAACTTCTCGAAGATGCGATTGCCAGTGACATACCCTTTGATGCTCATATAATGTTAGGTATTTTGCCATGGGGCCTTGGTCACGCTGCCAGATGTGTACCCATTATTGATGCTTTACAGAAAAAAAAATATCCGCTTAAAATCTATACTGGCAGAGAATCTTATCAGCTTTTAAGGGGAAAATTTCCTGAAGCAGATATAGTAAACGGCAACCTTCCTCCTATATCCCTAAAAGGGAATATTGCCATATTCCATCTTTTGAGAAATCTATCCACGTTACTGACATATTATGTCAAATCAAAAATTTTCATTAGAAAAGAAATGAAAAAAATTGAAAATTTAGTGGTAGTTTCAGATAATTTTCCGGGATTTTATACACCTCGAGCCATAAGAAACATTTATATAACTCACCAGATCAAGGTTATAGGCCATGATCTAAAGGTATCCAAACTTTTATCTTGGCTGCATTGTCAAATTTGGAAAAGATATGATTTCTATTGGTTGCCAGACCATCCAGAAATCAGACTTGCCGGAATGATGTCTTCTCCACCAACCCATAAATATCGCTATATTGGATTGTTGTCAAGATTTACTCCTGAGGTGAATACCATATGTAATCAAAAACGAATTTTGATTTTACTTTCTGGTCCGGAGCCACAGCGAACATATCTTGAAAATCAACTCCTTGAAATTATTGGCAAAATTAATAGTGTCCAAATAACGTTGGTTAGAGGCATAAAAGAGAGTGAAGGGAATCCTATAAACTTCCCTGGTCACTGGAAAATATATCATATTGTACAAGATGGACAATTAGAGGAGGAAATCAGACTTGCCGGAACTATTATTTCGAGGTGTGGATATAGTACCCTTATGGAAATATTTCAAACAAATGCAAAGATAATCTGTATACCTACACCTGGCCAGTTTGAACAAATATATCTGGCCTCAAGGATAGCTTCAAAAGAAAATAGGTATTGGGTTGACCAGAAAAATATACTAAGAGACCTCCCTAGCTTGTTATTAGCGTAAAATTATTCCCTTATTTTTTTAATTATCTATATCTTCTTTGAGTGAAATATCTTACTACGTCATTTAGAATAGTCATTTACTTTGCTTTCATGTGTTTATTTTTTAATTCATCACACTCCGTGTGATTTGTTTTTAAAACCACATGGAATTGACAACTTTATTTGTGTCTATGGTGTTGTCGAACTCGCGTTTCGCATGAGAAATAATCATCCTGGTTTGTGTGACTGTCTCATACTCATTTCATATGACATATAATTATTACTTCAATCGCATATTAAACAGTAGTATAGATATGATTATATGTTATATTCTTGTGTATCCTAGCTACCGCATTTTTGGCCAAATAATCATATCTTGTGGTCTAAACCAAATATTAAGCCCATTGTATGAAAAATTCCAAAGTAATGATTACCGGGGCGAACGGCCAGATTGGCAAAGTTTTAACGGAACGCCTCAGACAAATACATGGAAATGATAATGTAATTGCAACTGATATAAAGCCTCACGAAAATCAAATTGGTCCATTTGAAATACTCGATATTCAAGATGCCGCCAGACTTAAATCAATAGCGCAAGACTATAAAATAACAGAAATATATCACCTGGCAGCACTTTTGTCGGCTACAGGGGAAGCTGATCCCTTAAAAACCTGGGCTATTAATCACGATGCTTTCATCCAGATTCTTGAGATGGGAAAAGTAGGTATTTTTAAAAAAATATTTTTTCCGAGCACTATAGCAGTTTTTGGACATACAACACCCCGTTCGAATACTCCTCAGGACGCTCCATTATTGCCAACAACTGTTTATGGTATAAGTAAAAGTACAGGCGAGCTTTGGTGTAATTATTATTTTCAAAGATACGGAGTTGATGTTCGCTCTTTAAGATATCCAGGAATTATTGGATGGCAGTCTATGCCAGGTGGAGGAACAACAGACTATGCAGTAGATATTTTTTATGCAGCATTGGCATCCGGCAAATATGAGAGCTTTTTAAGCGCCAAAACCAGATTGCCAATGATGTATATGGATGATGCTATCAAAGCAACTATCCAAATAATGGAAGCTCCAACTGATCAAATCAGTATCAGATATGGATACAATCTAGCAGCAATGAGTTTTACACCTGAAGAAATCGCAGCAGAAATTAAAAAACACATACCTGATTTTGAAATCTCCTATAAACCTGACTTTAGGCAAGCTATTGCAGACAGCTGGACAGAAAGCATTAATGATTCAAAAGCACGCAATGACTGGGGTTGGCAACCTGATTTTGATCTACCTAAAATGACATCTGAAATGCTTTTTCATTTGAAGAATAAATAGCTAAAATTTTAATGAAATGGACAGAAACGAGATATTCAATGATATCAAACTAGAACTTGAAGAACTAAAAAATGCAGGACTTTTTAAATCTGAGCGTATTATAACAACTGCTCAGAGTGCCCGAATAAAAACAACTTCAGGTAAAGAAGTTTTAAATTTTTGTGCAAATAATTATTTGGGGCTATCCAGCCATCCTGATGTTATAATGGCTGCAAAAAAAGCTATTGACACCCATGGATTTGGGATGTCCTCTGTACGCTTTATTTGTGGCACGCAAGACATTCATAAGGAATTAGAAT
>JAUMBJ010000011.1:23851-64217 GCA_032115755.1 Saprospiraceae bacterium | reverse complement strand
AGTAACTGTAAATATTGGAGATATACCCTTTTGAATTGAAATTGGAATCTCAAAAAATATCGGTTCAAACGCTTGCGTAGCTTGAATAAATATGTTTGTTGTGTCCCTAAATTGTACGCCATGAATTAATTTTAGACTAAGGCCCAGAGATTTACCTTCATTATCTTTTAATCTAACTTTCTCAGATAAAGGGTGACTTTGTGCAACATTTAAAGTTAATGCATTGCTCAATAATGAGTCCCAACCGATTCTAAACCTCACTGCATTGAATTCTCCTGATGCTCTGATTCCATACAAAGGATATTCAATCGCATTTGTTCTGATTATTTTATGATCGTCAGGATATAAAACCTCTTGACCCTTAATGTTATTATAACTTATTTTATCTTCTGGAATAACCATTATACCTTGAGAATTGACAATCCTAAAGCCAGAAATATAATATTGTATGTCTTCCAGCTTATAAAGCTGATCAAACTTATTTATGAAAGTGTCTGCACTTCTGTAAAGAAATGAATCCCTCAAATGCTTAAAGACCAATTTTACATTTGGATTTTCGCAGCACTCCTTACAATTCTCATCTGCCAGAGGGTTAAAATTTACCGCAAAAGGATCTGTACAATCTATATTATTTTGATAGCATCCCTGAGTGATGAGCAGGCAAAGGAAACAATACTTCCAGCACCTGAGTTTGATATGGTTGATTACTTTTTCCAAACTTCTTCATGATATATTTTATGGACAATTTGCTTTACCTGTGCAGAAAAATCCTTTTCCATAATCCACGCATAATAAGACCTCTCTATTTTGAATACTTCAGACACAGGCTGGCCTATATATTTCCCAAAATTAAAAATAACCTCTCCCTTAGCGTTGTACTTGAGCCGTTGTGTGGCATCCAACATATTTTGATCTTTTGTAAATTCTGACAGCGCTTCAATATCATTTTTTACAGGACGTTGTACAATCTGACCTTCTCCATCTATAAAATCTGTATTTTCATATTTGACAATCTGACCTTTTAGAACCTCAACTGTGGCCCTTACGTCATTCAATGCATCATGAGCATCTTCCAGTTCCTGATTGCAGTAAAATTTATAAGCTGCTTTTAATGTTCGCGGTTCCATTTTATAGAATATTTTCTGCACATCAAGAAGTCTTCTGTTTTCCAGTGAAAATTCTATTCCTGACCTATAAAATTCTTCCACAAGCATAGGTACATCAAATCTATCTGAATTGTAACCGGCAAGATCAGCATTTCCGATAAAGGTATTTATTTCATTTGCAAGTTGGCTAAATATTGGTTTGTTTTTGAGCATATCAGGAGTTATACCATGGACCGCCATTGCTTCCTCAGAAATTGGAATTCCAGGATTTATAAGCCACATTCGCTCCTCAGAGCTTTCAACACCCTTGCTGAATTTAATCATAGCTAACTGTATAATTCTGTCTTTTAACACATTTAGACCTGTAGACTCAATATCGAAAAAAATCAGATCTCTGTCAGATTTAAAAATCATGTAAATAAGTTTTATTTATTGATTGTCTTTTACTAAAAAATACTTTTTGAATCCTTCAGTCATTCTGAATTCAAACTGGCCGTCACCCTCTTCATCATATATAAAGCAGGCCTCAAGTCCTTCAATATTATTTGCCAGCTCAAGGGATTTATCAAGTCCCATAGCCATAAATGCAGTTGCAAAACCATCTGCTGACATACAATCCGTAGTGATAACCGTAGTGCTTAAAATATCAGAAGGCCTATTTATGCCTGTTAGCGGGTCAATAATATGTGCATATTTCTGTCCCTTACTTTCATAAAAATTCCTATAATTTCCACTCGTTGCAACACTGACTCCAGAAACGGATAAAAGTAGTTCAACCTCCTGGAGTGAGGCATCATCTGAAGGCTTGTTGATACCAATGACCCAAGGCTTTTTCTTAGCGTTTTCGCCTTTAGTCCTTACTTCACCACCTATTTCAACCATATAGTTGCTGGCACCTTTAGATTCCAGATAATATGCTACCACATCCACGCCATACCCTTTGGCAATCGCACTAAAATCAAGCTGTGCTGGTTTATGCTTTTTATAAATACAAATCTCACCTGACAGTGTATCTGCTTTCAAATATATCTCTTCAAATCTCATGTATCCCAATACCTCCTTAATATAATTGGTGTCAGGAATTTCAACTTTTTTACTTTTTTCATAACCGAAACCGTAATAATTCACCAAAGGCATGATCGTTGGATTAAAGTACCCCTTGGATAAACCATAAATAACCTTTGACTTTGTAAAAACCTTTTCAAAAAAAGTATCTTTACTTGCATAACAATATACAGAATCTGACTGGTTAAACCTTGAAATGGTGGATTCTGGAATATACGTACTTAGGGATAGATTAAAAATTTTGAGTAAGCTATCAATCTCAGATTGCAGTATAGCATCTGAGTCCATTTCAAATTGAATATTGTAAAATGTTCCCATGGTCTCGCCTTTATAATTAGTGTAAATTACAGGACTTGACTCATTACAAGAATTTAAAAATACCAAAAATATGCTTGTTAACGTAATAGAATTTAAAAAGCTACATGTCATCTTGGTGGTATTAGGGGAGGTTGGAAAATAATGGAACAAAAGTAAAGATAATCGTTGATGTTTGATGTTGTTTTCAAAAAGAATCATGATTTTTGACAAGTGGATTTATTATTAACTTATGGTAAAAAATATAATTTTTGATTTTGGTGGAGTTTTACTCGATATTAATATACAAAGTAGCTTTGACGCTATCGGAGAACTTATTGGTAAGTCCTTGGATATGCACCATCTGCCAAATGAAGAAAGTGAGCTCATACATGGGCTAGAAACAGGAAATATTAGTGTCGAATCATTCATATGGCATGTACAGCAAAAAATGAAGAAACCTGCAGAAGCCAATGAAATTATTAAAGCTTGGAATGCTATGCTTATTGGCTGGAATCCACAAAGATTCTCATTCCTGCTAAATCTCAAAAAAAAATACAGAACTTTTTTATTAAGTAATACCAACAGTATTCACCTAAACTGGGTCTATCAAGATTTGAAAAAAAATCATCACATAACAAACTTTGATGAAAATTATTTTGAAAAAACATACTACTCACACCTTATTGGCATGCGAAAACCAAACATTGAAATTTATAATTTTGTAATACAGGATTCAAACCTGAATCCTAGTGAAACAATTTTTATAGATGATCATCCAGAAAATATAAGAATGGCTGAAAAAATTGGATTACATGTATTTTTACACCATCCAAAAAATGAAATTATAGAAGTCTTTAATAAAAATGGCTGGTAATGAGTATTTTAGGTCAAAAAAAGTGGACCAGAGAAACAGCTTTATCTCAAATCCAAAGATTTTGTGCATATCAGGAAAGATGTCACGAAGAAGTAAGGCAAAAGTTGTTAAAGCATGGTATTTATGGTGATTTTCTCGAAGAGTTGATGGTTTGTCTGATAGAAAATAACTATCTCAATGAAGAGAGATTTGCCATTCAGTATGCAGGAGGTAAGTTTAGGATTAAAAAATGGGGAAAAACTAAAATAAAAGTTGCATTAAAGCAAAAAAATGTATCAGACTATTGTATCAGGGAATCCCTAAAACAAATTAGTGATAAGGAATATTTGGAAACAATGCAATATTGGGTCAATAAAAAAAGTAATGAATGGAATGACATGGGGGTATCGACTAAAAAATATCAGATATATACTTATCTTATTCAAAAAGGTTTTGAGCCCGATTTGATAAATGATGTCATCGGGAAAATTGATATAATATCTAAAAGTAATACATAAATAAGCCAATATATGTCAACCACAAATTCATCTGGTCACCTGCTCAAGCTTTTAGGAGTGGGTTTTGGAGTTGCTGTTACTTTAGGAGGTACAATTGGAACTGGTATATTGAGAAAACCAGGCGTTATTGCCTCGCAGATTGGTGATCCATTCTGGATATTGGTCATTTGGCTGGCTGTAGGATTGTACGCATTCTTAGGCGTTTTATGTGCAATAGAACTTGCTGTTGCTATGCCACAGGCTGGTGCCTGGTATGTGTATGCCAGAAAAGCATTTGGGCATTATTTTGGTTTTGTAACAGGAATTACCAGCTGGCTTGGAACGGTATCCGCACTTGGCTTTGGGGCCTATACTTTAAGCGAATATATGGCACTGCTTTTTCCTACGCTGGATGCCCATATCAGGTGGATTTCTATTGGCCTACTAGTACTTTTGATAGGCTTTCACTGGACAGGAACCAAATCTGCAGGCAAATCACAAGAAGTTCTCGCGATCATAAAGGCTTTAGGTCTATTAATTTTTGTAATTGCCTGTTTTACTTTTGGGGGCAACCCTGAATCCTCACAAATCCAAAGTACTATTTCCGATACGACTGTATCTATTACTTTTCTAGGTATTATTGGGGCGTTACAATCCATCTTTTATACTTATGACGGATGGCATACTGCTACGTATTTCAGTGAAGAAAATACAGACCCTGCTAAAACTCTTCCAAAGTCTATGATATTGGGCGTTATTGGTATAATCATAATATATTTGGCAGTAAATGCAGCCATTTTGTATGTCGTACCCATGGAAAAACTTATACAATCTAAACTGGCAGCTGCAGATGCAATAAGTATTATTTTTGGATCAGAATCCTCAAAATGGGTTACTATATTTTTAATGGTTTCTATTTTGGGAATCGTAAATGCTCAGATAATGTTTGCTCCACGAGTGATTTTCTCGATGAGCAGAGATGGGTTATTTTTTAAAGGTGGAAGTAAAGTCAATGCAAATGGAACACCTTCAATTGCTATGCCTTTAACAGGTTTTCTCGCCATTTTACTCATCCTTCAAGGTAAGGAAACCTGTAGCATTCTTTCTGATATAGCCACATTTTTTTTCGTACTAAGCTACGCTGCAGGTTTTGCTGCTTTAATTCGATTAAGATATAAAGAGCCAGAATTGAAACGACCATTTAAGGCACCATTTTTTCCGTATCTTCCAGCAGGACTTTTACTAATGTCTATAATGTTTTTAATCGGGGCCTTTCTGGCTGACAAAAACAGTAGTATTTATGCCATTGGTTTTCTCACTGTAAGTTATCCGTTATTTTTACTTGTAAAAAAACTGAACATTGAGGGACAAAATTAAAACGAAAATTTCTCACCTAGGAACCATTTTGGTTTATACTTAATTGTGTAAGTAGTTTTAATAAACTTCTGAATGTGCTCAACAGCCTCTCTTGTGTCGTCTGTAAATAAAATGAGATCCCTGTCTTTTTCCAATATAGTTTTTTCAAGTATCATACTATCGATCAGGCTTACTACATCTTTGAAATAGTCTTTTCCCATTATAACCACTGGAAAATGATGAAGTATACCCGTTTGAATCAATGTAAGTGTTTCAAAAAGTTCATCTAATGTTCCAAATCCACCAGGCATAACTACAAAAGCATAGGAATATTTTACTAATAGTACTTTCCTGATAAAAAAATAATCAAAATCTACAGTTCGATTTAGGTAAGGATTTGATTTTTGTTCATGAGGAAGCTTTATGGTACAGCCAAGCGATAAAGCCCCATTCTCATATGCACCTCGATTAGCTGCTTCCATTATTCCGGGGCCACCCCCGGTCATAATAGCAAATCCAAGTTCAGAAAGCATCCCTCCCAGTTCTCTGGCTTGCATGTAATATGGGTGGTCTTCCTTGAATCTGGCTGAACCAAACACTGTGATGCATGGCCCTACAAAATGAAGTTTTCTAAATCCATTTAAAAATTGAAAAAACACCTTAATCAAAAACAACAATTCTCGTCCCCTACTATCCGGACCGGACAAAAACTGTGTATTTGCATTAATTATCCTTTCAAATCTTCTTTTTTCTTTTGTACCCATCGATATTAATAATTTCTTTCTCCAAATAATAAACTGCCAATTCTTACCATTGTAGAACCTTCTTCTATGGCAATTTTGTAGTCTCCACTCATTCCCATAGATATTTCTTTAAAATTATCGTCTTCTAAAAACCAACGATTCTTAAGGAATTCAAAAATTTGTTTAAGTCTACGAAATTCGTCTCTAATTTGATTCTCATTATCAGTAAAAGATGCCATACCCATAACGCCGCAAATTTCTATCAAAGGACATTTTTTAGAAAAATGATGCGTTAACAGATCTAAACTTTCAGACTCTGTAAGTCCAAATTTTGTTTCTTCTTGGGCGATATAAAATTGTAGTAAAATTTTAATCTTTTTTTGTGCTTTTACCGCTTCTCGCTCAATGACTTTATACAAGTCCATCCTGTCTACACTATGAATCATGTAAATGAAAGGCAATATATATTTGATTTTATTAGTCTGTAAATGGCCAATCATGTGCCATCGGATATCTTTAGGAAGTATTTCTTGTTTATCAACCAATTCCTGGACGCGGTTTTCTCCAAAATCAAGTTGACCTTGGTCGTAAAGTGCTATAATCTGTTCAACAAGCTTTGTTTTTGAAACTGCAATTAGCCTGACATTTTTCGCTGTAAGCTCTTTGCGAAGTGCGTTATAACTCATCACATATTGAATAAACCATGAATTTCACGATCAACCTTCTCAATGATAAGACCAAAATCCTCCGGATTGTTTTTAAAATCAAGATGATCATTATCTATTATTAAAAGATTACCATGGTCGTAACCTTCTATCCATTTTTCGTAACGTTCATTAAGTCTTTTTAGATAATCCAGACTCATATTACCTTCATAATCCCGGCCTCTAATATGAATGTGCTCCACCAGCTTTGGAATACTTGATCTCAGGTAAATTAAAAGATCAGGAGGTTCAATCTGCAAAGCCATGATTGTGAATAAATCAAAATAATTTTTGAAATCCCTTTCCGCCAATAAGCCCATATCATGCAAATTTGGAGCAAAAATATGGGCGTCTTCATATATGGTTCTGTCCTGGATAACCGTATTTTCTCCATTTCTGATTTCCAGAATTTGTTTATAACGACTATTAAGGAAATAAATCTGTAAGTTAAATGACCAGCGATTCATATCATTATAGAAATCTCCCAAATAAGGATTTGTAGTCGTATCTTCGAAATGCACATCCCATCCGTAATGCCTTGAAAGCATTTCAGATAATGTTGTTTTACCGGCACCAATGTTTCCAGCTACTGCGAGATGTTTTATACTCGACATATATGTTCTTTACTTAATTTTTGAAATGCATCAAAAAATATTACTTTATTCCTCGACATTTTATTTAAAAAATCCCTTAATCTCTCTGATGTGAAAAACTCAAAAATACAATTTTGATTTTAAATGTGTCTATTTTTTCCATTTTAGACGATATAGTCTATGTGATAGTCTAAAATCCATGGCAAAACCATCAAATTTATTGTTAATTTGCATCTTAAATATTTTTAATGTCTGAAATTATACAAACTGAAGCTCTTAGTAAAATTTATAAAATGGGACATGAAACTATTCATGCCTTGAAATCCGTTTCAATGAAGGTCTCAGAAAATGAATATGTGGCACTTATGGGACCTTCAGGCTCCGGAAAGTCAACCTTGATGAATATTCTTGGTTGCCTAGACAGCCCTACTTCAGGCACCTACATTCTAAATGGTATTGATGTAAGTATCATGTCGGACAGTGAACTTGCTGATGTTCGTAATAAACAGATAGGATTTGTTTTCCAAACATTTAATTTATTGCCAAGATTAAGTGCCCTGGAAAATGTTGCCTTACCGCTTGTATATGCAGGACTTTCTAAAAAAGAGCGACTTGAAAAGGCTGCTCACGTGCTTGAAAATGTTTCCTTGGCAGACAGGATGACGCATAAACCTAATGAGCTTTCAGGAGGTCAAAGGCAGCGGGTAGCTATTGCCCGGGCGCTTGTCAATAATCCTGCTATTATTCTCGCTGATGAACCTACAGGTAATCTTGATAGTAAAACCTCCATAGAAATAATGGGCATCTTTGAAAATATTCATGCAGCTGGAAATACTGTTATTTTGGTCACTCACGAACCTGATATTGCTGAATTTGCACATCGCGTCATCAAATTAAAAGACGGTAATATTGAATCAGATATAGTAACAAAAAAGCACTAAGAAAATTATTAAATACTATAAGAGTTTTAGAAAATTACTTATTGATCATAAATGGGGTTTCTAAAAGATAATTCCCGTTGCTATTCCAAGATATTGAGCCTTTTCTGCATGAGATTTCATCATAACACCTAAAAGGGGCTTCACACGAGAATTCATTTTAAGAGGATAAAAATGTAGTCCTAATCTAAAATAAAACGGAAAAAAGTCATTTTGTCTTACTTCGGGCCATGGAAGGTAATAGCCTGACTGCAATCTTAAACTAACCTGTCCAAAAAATAATTCTCCTGCACCATAAAATGCTGTCCTAGTAGCTTTTTTTTGTGCAATTATATCAGCATCAAAGTCCTGATAATGAAATTGATATACAGCCTCATTATACTCCCACTCACTTCCCATGAGCACATGAAAATAAGGTGATTTTTTCCATCTGAAGCCTGCATTTAAAAAATAAACGGGAAGGGCATTTACTCCAGGTACCGGATAAGCACTAAGGCCGGATCCAAAGAGAAGATCGGCACCCCAGGATGGATCATTTCGCTGAAGCTTTTGTTGTTCACGACGCATAATTAATGTATCCTCTCGATTAAAATAATAACGAACATTAATTTGACCTCCGGGAAGATTGACTCCATAATTAGGTGAACCTGTGCGCCCATTTGAAAAATGAGAAAGTAATATTCCTGCACCCAGTTGCACATTAGTTTTTAAATTATACCTACCTAAGAATGAAAATTGAGTGACATTATTCCAATTTGTACCAATGGCGTTATGTTCAGGGTTGCTTACTCTGTTGTATTTTTTAGTCAAATAAGCCACCCCTGATCCTATGGATGCTATGAAATTCCATTCTTTTGTTCTATAAAGACTAAATGCCAATTCGGGTAAAAAATAATAAGCATTACCAAGTTTTTTCTGATCCCCAAAATCCAACCATCCTGCTCTAAAATTTATCTCCGGGTAATTCCAGTATTGATACCAGGTACTTGCATTCTTTGGAAAATACGAAACACCAAACTGATATTGCTGGCTTATATTTTTATAGGAAGAAGTGATATAGCTGCTATGGCGAATAGCCATCGATGGTTGCGCAGAAAATTCAACCGCATTCCACTGACCATAAAGCACTGAGGAAAAAATCTGTACAATAAAATTAAATATCAAAAACTGTTTCATCTAGTAAATCTTCAATGAGTTCCTGAGCACGAGTCAGATCATTATGCATCAGGCGATCTTCATTAAGAAAAGGTATGCTGGTTCTGATTCTTTGATAAAATTCAAAAATTTCCGGACTAGCTTTTTCAGGTATTCTAAAATCAAGTGCCTGAGCTGCCACAAACATCTCAATAGCCATTAACATTTTCAGATTCTCAATAACTTTGAGGCATTTGGTTCCTGCATTAGCAGCCATGCTGACATGATCTTCTTGTCCCTTTGAAGAAGGAATACTGTCAACTGAAGATGGCGAACAGTACTGTTTGTTTTGGCTAACAATTGAAGCTGCTGTATATTGGGCAATCATAAATCCAGAATTTAAACCTGGTTTTCCTGTTAAAAAGGCCGGCAATCCTCTGTCACCATTTATCAGCTGATAGACCCTTCGTTCAGATATACTTCCTAGTTCTGAAATAGCAATGGTAAGGTAATCTAATGCAATGGCAAGGCTTTGGGCATGAAAATTTCCTCCTGACAAAATTTCACCCTGAATATCAAAAACATTAGGATTATCGGTAGCAGCATTCATTTCTATTTCTAAAACCTGACGGACATGATCAAGTGCTTGCCAAGTCGCACCATGAACTTGTGGTATACACCTAAAAGAATAAGGGTCTTGAACACTGAATGATTTGGTTTCTATAGAACTGCCTTCAAGAAATTTTCTAATTTGTGTTGCTGCAATTATTTGCCCCGGATGTGGTCTTATTTCATGAATTAAGGCATTAAAAGGTGCAGTATCACAACAAAAAGCCTGTAGGGAAAGTGCTGCAATTTTATTCCAAAGATTGAAAATTTTTATTCCTGTACCTGTACATAAAGTTGTATATGACAATGAAAACTGCGTTCCATTTAGCAAAGCTAGACCTTCTTTTGCCTTCAGCTTCAATGGAGTTAGCTTACATTCTAAAAGTACTTCTTCAGATTGTCTTAATTTTCCCTCAAAATAAACTTCTCCTTTTCCTAACACGACAAGACTCAAATGAGCCAAAGGGGCGAGATCACCGGATGCTCCTAAGGAACCCATTTCATATATAACTGGTATAATACCTCTTTTATACATTTCTATAAGGAAGTCTACCAATTCAATACGAACACCCGATACTCCTTTTGTAAAATTTTTTATCTTCAAAAGTAAAATAAGCCTACAAACTTCTTCCGGAATTCTTTTGCCCATCCCACAAGCATGAGATAACACAAGATTTTCCTGCAAAAGTTCCAGGTCTTCATCCGATATCCTGATGTTACATAGTGAACCAAACCCGGTATTAATTCCGTAGATTACCGAATCCGGATTTTTAAGTTGATTATCCAGATATGCTCTGTTATCAATAATTCGTTTTCTGGCATCCTGGGAAATTTCCAATATTTTATTATCAGAATTTAAAAAGGAAAGCAGATCCCCAAGCGATAAATGATTATCTAAATGATCACCCATTTTATAAAAATTTCAACATCCTACAGCAAATCAATAAAGAAAGGTAAAAATAATGATTTCCACGAAGTTGATGTGGATAAAAAATGGGGTAGGTTGAAGTTGGGAAATTATTTTGGACCCCTGGTAGTTTGTTTTCCAAAATGCTGAACCCAATATTTTCCAAATCGGGCAACCGCCATTTCATCTACTTTGGGATTCATAAGCATAATGCAATGGGAATAACTTCTTTTCCAGTCGCGTAATACTTCATCAAAATTTTCTTGCCCTTCTCCAAGGTTTTCACCTACAACATCCCATTCATAGCCATGCATTTCAATTCTGTCACCAATATTTTTTCCCTCTTTCGAAAAATGATTAAAAAACTGAAATTCTTCCATTTCCTTGGCGTGATGAAAGGCACTCTTATATAAAGTTTCATTCCACTTTACATCTCCAGCAGGTGGCATATATTTTCTGCCACAATAGCATCCGCTATTTCGGATTTTATTTACCTCTGCTATCATATGCTGCCGGTTCAAAGTACCCGGAAATTCGGAATCAAAAGTAAAATTTCCTGCTATTAGGATTAATGTAATGATAGAATAAAGAAAATGCATGTATTCATTAATTGCGTCATCAACAGAGTGTCTTTTTGAATTCATAAAGGAATTCAAATGAGCAAATTTTATTTTAAAGGTAAATACTTATTTTAACTATGCAAGTAATAAAATCGATCCATACAGAATAATTCTTTTAATTTCAACATTTCATTACACAACCAGAACTATAAAAATTAGTTTGGAAAATATCTAAAACTTAAAACCTGCTGTGAGTACAATGTTCAATATTTTTTGTTCAACGATTACAAGAGGATCTCTAAGGGCATCAGTTACCGTATATGCATTGTATCCCTGACTGAATGATCTCCATTGGACACCTGCATCTAAAAAAAATCCATCATCCCTAAAACCCATGCCTGCTGCATACCCAAAATGACGCGAAGACTCTGCCAAAAAAGGAGAACCAAAATTAGAATAACCAAGTCTAAATCTGGCATATTTGTAGGCGAGTTCTCCGCCCAAATTAAAAGTTGTATTGGCTTGTAGTTTATTTACAATTTCTCGGTTAATCTCATTGGTATAACTTATTTCATCCGGACTTTCAGAAAATGCAGTTCCATCATATTGAGCGGTGGAAAAGTCCGTGTAAATAATATCAGCATTTATAAAACCCCGCACATCTCCTTTATTGAAAATAAATCCAAGGCTACCTGAAGTTCTCCAAGGTGTTGAAATTTTATATTTAAAATTTCCTTGAACCGATTCTTCTGGATTCTCAGGATAGGAGTAGGTTTCGTTTAAAAACGAATACTCCAAAGCTGTTGAATAGTCATCGGTCATGACAAACCATGTGGGCGTGTGGAAGGAAGCCCCAATTCTCAAGAAATCTAATCCTTTATAAAGCACCCCTATTTTAGTATCAAATCCAAACCCTGAAGTATTAAGTCTTTCAATATATTCAAGATGATTAAAAGTCGCGATTTCATTGTCTGGATCAGACTCGCTATAAGTTTTAATTTCCGTAAATGTTGCCAGTGGAACACCAATAGTAATCCCAAAATTAAATTTCTGTTTAAACTCTCCAGCCCATGAAGCAGATATGGTGTGAACGTGTCCTCTCTGTTTAATTGCTTGTTCTTTAGTAACCAACAAATCATCTTGTGCAAAATCAGTTTCATAGTTTTTGTCTCCATTAACATCAATTATAGCTCCGGTATAATATGCCGGATAAGCAACAAATTCATCCAGGTTGTCTGGAGATAGTCCATTTGCACGCTCTGCAAACATTTCTGTTATAGTCCCTTCTGTTTTCCCTTTATAATAAAAATTTTGATTGAGGTCTGCGGTCCTACTAAAACCTATGGCAAAATTCGAGGAAGTAAATTTTTTATCAGGTCTGAAATTTCCAATAACGATTCCAATATTGCTTATTGCAAATCGATTTAATTTGTCAACCTCACTATTTCCCTTATCTCTTTTAAGATAAGAATCTGTTTTTTGATTCAAAACCAATGGAGAAAATACAAATTCTCCTTTTTTGTAATCACCTATACCTGCTGGATTTAAATGGGCTGAAGCAAAATCTCCCCCCATTCCCCCAAATGAATTTGACACACCTGCTGTTCTTCCCGATCCTGTAAATCTCGTATCTGACCATCTGACGATATCCGAAATATTTTGCGAAAAAATAATATTCGACATAAGGACCAAATTTAAGGTACTTAATATTACCTTTATAATCATCTTTTAATAAAATTAAATATGAAATGTAAAAAATGGAGTTTAGAAAGCTTACTTACCTCCTCGTCTTGAGCTTGTTCGCTGGCCACCGTTGGAAGCGCCAACATTGTTGTCGTTGCCAGACCTCATACTACTGGAAGGTCTTGATGAAGTATTTTCCGAAGGTGACCTGTAACTCCCTGATTCAAAACCACTTCTGCTACCTCTTTCCTGATTCTGGAATCTGTCATTCGATCCTCCTAAAGGTCGGGATTGCTCGCTTTCACTCTTATTCCGAAATCCCGAATTTCTGGATGAACCCGAATTTGAACTTTCCATTTCTGGACTACCCTGCTGCAAACGTGCCGGCCTCTCCTGCATATTGGAAGTACCCCTATCATATATAGGTTTATTGTTATCTTTTACGCCTGACGAAGTGTTGGACTGATTTTGATTTGAACTTCCAAAATCACCTTTCTTATCTCTCCATGAAAAAGACCTAGTTCCTGAATTACCTTGAATTAAAGTATTTTGATCTCGATCACCTTCTTTTTCAAAATTAGTAATTGTAGGTTTTATTGTTACATCTATAGGTTCCGCAATGCCTCCTCGCTTAGAAGTGCCATCTCGTCCTTTGGTTGATGAGGTCAAAGATCCGCCTTTTCTTGAACCGAAATATTTTGAATTATTATCCAAATTATTATTTCCAGATCCACCGCTCCCTGGATGACCTCCAAACCAACCCCCGTGATGATTCCAGTTATGCCAGGAGTGGGGGTAATAATTCCAGTTGTTTGGATAGTATGCGTATGTATGCCAACTTGGTGAATGCCAGCCTGAATATCCCCAGAATGGTTGGTAATAAGGCCAAGAATTCCATCCCCAATTATTGAAACAAGAATTCACAACCCACGGATTGTAAAAAGACGAACGCCTCCAGCTTCTGGTATATAACCAGGGATCATAATAATTGAAAGGTGAAGAGACCCAAATATTTATGCCAGGACTGAAATCAAAGAAAGGATCATAATCGTAATTTATAAACCAAGTGTCGAAAGAATTATACCTGGAAACGCTCCCATTGTTATGAAATCTTCTTATTCTATGGGAATAACTATAATCATAATCTTCATACCCATCTGACGATTCAGTATTATTGGAGAAATTGGATATTGGCGTATTATTTTCCTGAATTTGAATATCCGAATTGATTTTTTGCCATAAAAAATCTCTATTTGCATCAAAATAAAGGTCATCAAATTGCGCCTTAATGTTGGAAGAAAAAATTAATACCAAACTAATAAGTATCAAATTTAAATATCGGCTCTTCATATGTTAAATTTTATTTCACCAAATACTGATGGTCCTTTTATGACGCCTAGACAAAATTTTTTAAATAGATTAAATTGTCTTTGCAAATTTTTTGATTACACATATTTCAATGGAATTTGAATAATCATAATTACATATCAGTTTTCAAATTACAAACTTTATTCATTCAAAAGTATTACTTTTGAGGGCATTTTTAGTTAATTTATATTTAAAATATAAAAGGCCGTTGTTAAAATATTAATAATCGTGTTTGCGGTACTTACAATTACTACACAAGATTATAAAAGAGCATTCGGAAATTACATTTTTTAGCAAATCCTGAAATTATGGCAAAAGAAATTACAGAAAGATCGGAAAATTATTCCCAATGGTACAACGATATTGTTAAAAAAGCTGGTCTCGCTGATAATTCTGCCGTAAGAGGATGCATGGTAATTAAACCATATGGTTTCGCTATTTGGGAAAAAATGCGCGATCAACTAGATGCCATGTTTAAAGAGACAGGCCATGTTAATGCATATTTTCCTTTATTTATTCCTAAAAGTTTTTTGAGTAAGGAAGCACAGCATGTTGAAGGATTTGCAAAGGAATGTGCTGTCGTAACACACCACAGACTTATGAATGATCCTCAGGGAAATGGAGTTGTCGTTGACCCTACAGCAAAACTTGAGGAAGAGCTAATAGTCAGACCAACATCAGAAACAATAATCTGGCATACATACAAAGATTGGATTCAGTCTTACCGAGATTTACCTCTTTTAATAAATCAATGGGCTAATGTAGTGAGATGGGAAATGAGAACAAGGCCATTTTTAAGAACAGCTGAATTTTTATGGCAGGAAGGTCATACAGCACATGCGACTTCAGACGAAGCAATGGCAGAAGCTCGTCTGATGCATGATGTATACGCCAGATTTGCAGAAGAATTTATGGCCATGCCAGTTATAAAAGGGTCAAAATCTGCCAACGAGCGATTTGCTGGTGCTATGGAGACATATACCATTGAAGCACTCATGCAAGATGGTAAAGCTTTACAAGCCGGTACTTCTCATTTCCTTGGGCAGAATTTTGCCCGTGCATTTGAAGTCACGTTTATGAATGATAAAAATGAAGAGGAATTCGTTTGGGCTACCTCATGGGGCGTATCTACAAGACTGGTCGGAGCCCTTATTATGACGCATTCCGATGATGAGGGGCTTGTTTTACCCCCTAAACTTGCACCTATTCAGGTAGTTATTGTGCCGATACCTAAACCAGAACCTGAAATTCTATCCAAAGCGAAAGAAATAGAAAAAGCACTGATTTCTAGGGGTATAAGTGTAAAAATTGATATGGATGATACCAAACGTCCGGGGTTTAAATTTGCAGAATATGAAATGAAAGGTATTCCTGTAAGACTTGGCCTTGGTAAAAGGGATCTTGAAAATAATGTAGTAGAAGTTGCCCGCAGAGATACTAAAGAGAAAACAAGTGTTTCTCTGGAAGGAATTGAAAATTATGTTGCAACACTCCTTGATGATATTCAGAATAACTTATTTAATAAAGCAATAGATTTTAGAGCTAATCATACAACTGAGGTAAATGATTATGAAACCTTTAAAAAGGTGCTTGAAGAAAAAGGTGGGTTCATTTCATGTCATTGGGACGGTTCTACAGAAACTGAACTAAAAATAAAGGAAGAGACTAGGGCCACATTACGATGTATACCCGTTGATACTCCTGAAGAAAACGGAAAATGCATCGTTACGGGCGCCCCTTCTTCCAGAAGGGTAATATTTGCAAAAGCTTATTAAAAAAAATAATATGTCATTTGAAATTGAAGGTATATTGGTTAAAAAATATGATATTGAAAATAAAACTTCAAGTTTTCAAACCAGAGAATTTGTCATAACTACGGAAGGCACATATCCTCAATTTGTTAAGTTTCAGCTTACTCAAGACAAATGTCAGATAATAGACACTTGTAATGAAGGAGATCGGATTAAAGTCTTATTTGATCTTAGAGGCAGAGAATGGCAAGGCAAGTATTTCACCAATCTAAATGCCTGGAAAGTGGAAATGGCAAAATCAGTTGAAACCGGTCAAATGATGTCGGGGGATTTCCCACCTGTATTTGATACCCAATCATCAAAAGCAACTGAAGAGCTTCCAGAAACATTTGACGATCTTCCTTTTTAATATAAATATACTAAACTCCAGATTTTTGAAATTCAATTATTCTGGAAATATACAGGTGAAAAGCATGAACACCCTGTTCACGTGAAGGAGAGAATCTTCCCCTTGAATAGGCTGATGAATTTAATCCAGCTTGTACACTTTCTACAATTTGCTCGTCTTCTAGCTCTGTAATATGTAATCCAGTATCCTGCAAGTCTTCCAAAGAAAAACCTTTTCTAAGATAAGATCTGAATTTTATTCTGGTAACCTCCGTTCCAATGGGTTCTACAATATTTATCGAAATACCCCAATGATAAAAATTTATCATTAAATTAGGATATACAAACCAATAATAGGCATACACCATTTGACCAAAATCCGGATCATCCTGTTGCAAAGGAAGTGATTTTTCTCCTGGTTTACAATATCCTACCTGTAGGGTACAATGGTCAAATGTTCTAACCGTGTAATCTTCATAGGTTATGGCCTTATTGAGGGCAGGGTGAACAAAAGGTATATGGAATCCTTCAGCATAATTATCACAATAGGTCATCCAATTGGCCTTTACATGGTAATCCCTGGAATAATCGGGCTGAAATTCTAGCTCACTAAAAGGAAAGCTTCTGCAATATTGCCATATTGGAGCAAAAATATTATCAAAGGTATTCAAAGGCTTAAGGGCTGAAAAGTAAAACCCAAATGCAAATTGAACTTGAAATACCTTAAGATGATCACTTTTGGCAGGAAAATCGACCACATTTTCAAATTCAGGCATTGCACACATTTTACCATGCAAATCAAAACACCTCCCATGATATTGACAAGAAAATTTTGCTCTTGTAGTTGGTTCTTTGACAATAATATTTGCCCTATGCGTACAAACATTACTTAAGCATTTAATTTCTCCATTGCTTTTGGTAAGTATTAATGGCTCATTCAAAATACCTTCACAAAAATAAAAAGGAAAAACGCAAACATCATTCTTCCATATCTCTACACCACCTATCCATTGCCAGCTATTCATAAATAAGTGATTTTTAAAAAATTTATACCATTCCGTAGATGTATACAAATCAGAAGGTAAAGTATGAGCTCTTCTGATATCTTCATCAACAAAATATTTATGCGCAGTCATAAGCAAGATTGTGATTTGAAAGCATGTTTGTAAAAATAATCAATTAACTTTGGATAAACATTTTAAATACAATAATCTGAGGTCCGATGGAAAAAATAGTAGTTATAGGCGCAGGACTTTGTGGATCTTTAATGTCTCTCAGACTTGCACAAAAAGGATACAAGGTAGAGGTTTTCGAAAAAAGACCTGATATGCGAAAAGTATCTATGGTGGCAGGAAGATCAATCAATCTCGCATTATCGAACAGAGGCTTGAAATCTTTGGATATGGTAGGCTTGAAAGAAAAAGCCCTGGAACTTGCTATACCAATGCGAGGACGTATGATCCACAATAAAGATAAATCCGTTTCCTTTGTTCCGTACAGTGGTCGTCAAGGAGAAGCTATACACTCCATTTCTAGAGGGGGATTAAATAAATTATTACTGGAAAATGCTGAAAAAACAGGCAGTGTAAAGTTTCGCTTTGAAACGGATTGTACCGAAGTCAATCTATCAAAAGGTAAAATAAAACTCCACCATTTAAAAGAACATGCATTTACGGATTTTGATGCAAACATTATTCTTGGCACTGATGGAGCCTATTCTGCTGTTAGACAATCCATGATGAGGCAGAGCAACACACTTAGGTTTGATTTCAGTCAACAATACCTGGATGCAGGATATAAGGAGCTATCAATACCAGGGGGGGAATTAGGGGAGTTTAAATTAGAAAAAAATGCACTTCACATATGGCCCAGAGAAGGATTTATGCTTATTGCTTTGCCTAATCTCGATGGCAGTTTTACATTAACATTATTCCTTCCTTTTACTGGTGAAATTAGCTTTGAAGCCTTGAATTCAGATGAAAAAATCTGGAATTTTTTTCATGAAAATTTTCCGACAGCATTGGAACATATGCCGGCTTTGATTGAGGATTATCATGCCAATCCTACAAGTGCTCTTGTTACTGTAAAATGTTTCCCCTGGCAGTCCAATGGTTCTATGGCCATGATGGGTGATGCTGCCCACGCCATTGTGCCATTTTATGGTCAAGGTATGAATGCATCGTTTGAGGACTGTTATGTACTTGACCAATGTATGGATAAATATGGAAAAGACTGGACAGCCGTTTTTCAGTCATATCAGTCTGAACGAAAAGCAAATGCAGATGCTATTGCTGATTTGGCCATAGACAACTTTTATGAAATGCGGGCTGCTACGGCAGATCCTGTTTTTACTTTAAAGCGTAAAATAGAATTACAATTAGAGCAACTATACCCAGATTATTTCAGCAAATATAGCATGGTTACTTTTAGAGAAGACATTCCCTATAAAGAAGCTATGATCAAAGGGCGTTGGCAGGATAATATCCTGATGAAATTTGCAGCTTCGCTTCAATTTCCTGATTCAGAAGAACTAAAAAACATATACGAATCCCTCAAAAAGGAAGTTCTAACCTTATAAATATCACAAACACAACTTAATTATTTTAAGTATTAAGTCATTATAAAAAGGTATGGTTTTTGCACTTTAATTATATATAAATAATTAAAGTAATGTATTATAAACACATTATCCATATTTTATTGTTTTTATTGTTACATATATGTAATATTTATTCCCAAACAACGTATTATAAATATCAGATTTTAGGTACATTTGGATATAGTAATCCAATCCAAATAAATACTAAAAGTCATCATTTTAAAGGTGCTGGCTTAACAGGTAATGCTGATGTACATCTTTATTTTAATCAGTTTAGTGGGCTTGCCCTAAGTGTTGGCAGAGCTTATCACTCATCGACATCAAGGTTTAATGAATTTTTGCAAGATAAATATCTTGTAAATAATTTAGCTACTTCAAGGCCAGGCTGGACAAATATTTCTTTTTTAGGCGGCCCGGTTTTCAAATTTCGAAAACAAAAATTTGAAATTGATGGTTTCGCACAAGTTGGAATTTATGTTATCAAGGTCCCTTTTCTTCAATTTAGGGTACTTATGAATAACGAAATGTATGATATTGCCAGTTTATATGGCGGTGTAGAACAAGTCAGACTTGCATGGCAATCAGGATTTAATATACACTATCGTTTAAATCAATATACTTCAGTATTATTCAAAAGTTCTTTACAGTCAAACCTTGGACTAAGTAAATACTATCAACTCTTCAGGTATAGGGATGTTTCAGATATAAATAATAATGCCAAAATCGATATCAGTGAGTACATCAATGCTCCACTCATTGAAGAAGAATCTTTGATTAATTTTCTCCATGTTAATGTATCATTAGGAGTCAGCTATGCTTTTGGTTTAAAAAATTCCTCCGCAGAAATTTCCAGTTTTTCAGAAGTCAATAATATCTATCCTGTAATGGAAGTATTCAAAGAACAAACTGATTCATTAACTCACCCAATTAGAAAAGAAATAAAAGACACTATAATTCAAATCTCTCAAAAGCAAACCTCAGAAAATACCAAAATTATTGATAACTTGAAACCAACTGAATATGTTATTCAAAACAATAATAATCGTCCTGAAAAAACTATTTCCAATCAACCAGAAAGTAATGATTTCAGTACTACAGAAATTGATAAGGTATCTAATTCAAGTCCCGTATTTAAAGAAACGACAGCTATTGTAAGGATCAAATTGTTGACTGAAAACTCACAAAATGATGAAAAAGAGGCTGTAAATAATGATCAAAATTTGTTAAAAAAATCGACTGAGTATAAAATTCAAATTATTGCTTTAAGTGCAAATCAAAAGGATATAATTAGTCCTGATTTAAATATACCTATTGAAGTGGAATACAATGCTGAAATAAAATTATTTAAATATATGACAGGAAGATTTTCTTCCGAAAATGAAGCATTAAAAAAATTAATGGAAATCAGGGCACTTGGTTTTAGTGATGCATTTATTGCCATTTATAATGATAATAAAAGAGTTTCCACTGCCCATCACAAATAACTTTAAAAACAAAAAAAATGATAAAAAAAAAGGTGGAATTCCACCTTTTTTTCTCAAGTATTTTATGCCTTTATTAGGAACTAAAACAAATAAAACAATACATTGTATTACATCAAATCAAATCTGTCCAGTTGCATAACCTTATTCCATGCAGCTACAAAATCACGAACAAACTTCTCTTTTCCATCGGCCTGAGCGTATATTTCTGATAATGATCTTAGTTGTGAATTTGAACCAAAAACAAGATCAACTCTTGTTCCCGTCCATATCAGATTTCCTGTTTTACGATCTTTACCTTCATATATACCAGATGTGGCAGAAGGTTCCCATACCACTGACATATCTAGAAGGTTTACAAAAAAGTCGTTTGTAAGTTTACCCGGCTGATGGGTAAAAACCCCATGAGCGGATCCTCCAACATTAGCTCCAAGAACTCTTAAGCCTCCAATAAGTGCAGTCATTTCAGGTGCACTTAATGTCAGTAACTGAGCCTTATCAACGAGCATGTGCTCTGCATCGGTTGTGTATTGTTTCTTAAGATAGTTTCTAAATCCATCTGCCTCAGGTTCGAGTACTGAAAAACTTTCCACATCCGTTTGATCTTGACTAGCGTCCATTCTACCTGGGCTAAATGGCACGGTTAGTTTAAATCCTGCATCATGGGCAGCTTTCTCAACTCCAGCACATCCTCCTAATACAATTAAATCTGCCATGGAAACTTTTTTTCCATGTGTGGATGTACCATTGAAGCTTTGTTGAATGGACTCCAGCGCTTGCAATACCTTAGACAATTGGGCAGGTTGATTTACCTCCCAGAATTTTTGTGGAGCAAGTCGAATTCTACCTCCATTTGCTCCTCCTCTTTTATCACTACCCCTGAAAGTGGAAGCAGAAGCCCATGCTGTAGAAACAAGCTCAGATATTGATAACCCTGAATCCAGAATTTGTTTCTTTAAATTTGTAATATCATTTTCATCTACCAGTGTGTGATTTACGGTAGGGATAGGATCCTGCCAGATAAGATCTTCTGCAGGGACTTCCGGTCCAAGATATAGGGTTTTTGGACCCATATCTCTGTGAGTCAATTTGAACCATGCCCTTGCAAATGCATCTGCAAATTCCTCAGGATTCTGATGATATCTACGCGAAATTTTTTCATATGCCGGATCAAACCTCAAAGAAAGGTCTGCTGTGGTCATCATAGGTGGATGTTTTTTTGATGGATCATGTGCATCTGGAATCATATGCTCTGGCTTACAATTTTTAGCAACCCACTGATGCGCACCTGCTGGACTCTTAGTCAATTCCCATTCATATCCAAATAACATATCAAAATACCCATTATCCCATTGGGTAGGATTTGGTTTCCATGCACCTTCAATTCCACTAGTAGTAGTATGTACTCCTTTACCTGTTCCAAACTTATTCTTCCAGCCTAATCCTTGTTCTTCCAGTGAAGCGCCTTCTGGCTCAGGGCCTACCAATGCAGGATCGCCGGCGCCATGTGCTTTTCCAAAAGTATGTCCTCCTGCAACAAGTGCTACAGTTTCCTCATCATTCATAGCCATTCTCGCAAAAGTTTCGCGCACGTCACGTCCTGATGCTACAGGGTCAGGATTTCCGTTAGGACCTTCCGGATTGACATAAATCAATCCCATTTGAACTGCAGCTAGGGGATTTTCCAGCGATCTGTCACCTGAATAACGTTTGTCGCCTAACCAATCGGATTCCACACCCCAATAAATATCTTCCTCAGGTTGATAAATATCTTCACGACCTGCACCAAAACCGAAAGTCTTGAAACCCATTGATTCAAGTGCTACATTTCCTGCAAGAATCATGAGATCTGCCCACGAAATCTTATTACCATATTTTTGTTTGATTGGCCACAAAAGCCGTCTCGCTTTATCAAGATTACCATTGTCAGGCCAACTATTGATTGGTGCAAAACGCTGATTTCCAGTGCCACCACCTCCTCGTCCATCTGCAGTTCTATAAGTTCCTGCACTATGCCAAGTCATACGGATAAATAATCCACCATAATGCCCCCAGTCTGCCGGCCACCAATCCTGTGAATCTGTCATCACCTTTTTAAGGTCTTCCTTTAAACCATTATAATCAAGAGTTTTAAAGGCTTCAGCATAATCAAAATCAGAATCCATTGGATTTGATGCTGGTGCGTGCTGATGCAAAATGTTTAATTTCAGCTGATTAGGCCACCAATCATGATTTCTGGTACCATTGCCTGCTGTTGATCTTACTGATTTACCCGAAAAAGGGCATTTGCCTTCTCCGTTTCCATTTGATGTATGATTTTCCATTTGGTAAAAATTAATAATGAAAGAAACTATATTCTTTTGTTAAAAAAACTTCTAATTGCTGTGAATTGATCTGGTAGTATTGAAACCAAAATACTGAAAGAATTCCTGTTTCTTAGTATGTAAACCAATGGAACCATAAATAGTTCGGTTACATGTTTGAAATATTGAAAATATTTCTTATTAACTCTACAATTTTTTGCGAAAAAATATTCCTGTCAAAATACCAAATAAAAATCCGCCTATATGGGCCCACCAAGCCACATCTGCACTTTCGTTATTTATGGTATTTAGAGCTATAAGGCCAGATAAAAGCTGTTGTCCAAACCAAATTATTAAAAATAGAAAAGCTGGAAGGTAAAATGATCTGAGAAAGATCAAAAAAAGAATTTTAATTTTTGAAGAAGGAAACATCATCAAATAAGCACCCATAATGGCAGATATCGCTCCACTTGCTCCAACTGTGGGAATGAAGCCTGGAAATATCCCCTGATCACATGGAGTTGATGAAAGACAAGGAATACAAGTAGATAAATTGTTCATATCAGGTTTAACAGAGACTATGATGTGCACGAGACTTGCCATAAAACCACCAGCAATATAAAAGGATAAAAATGAAAAATGTCCTACTTTTGCCTCAATATTATCCGCAAAAATCCACAGAAACAGCATGTTTCCAAAAAGATGTATCACATCGTCATGTAGAAATAGACTTGTCAATATGGTAACAAAGTCCTTGCCTTCCATGATGTTGGAAGGGATCATACCATAATTACAAAGCAAGTTGCCCGGGACACTTAGTTGCAATACAAATACTGCAATGTTAATCACAATTAATGAATAACTTATGATAGGTTTATATCCTCCACTTACCTGTGTATCCCCTATGGGAAAAAACATGATTTAGCAATTAAATATACAGTGAATTTCGAATCGTTTAATGCTCCTATCCAAAGGGTACAAAATATTTTATCCTGGTTTTCTTTCCCAATTTCTGAAGTCAGATGTCACTTCAAACAAATGTTTAAAAATGGCTATATCCTCATCAGAAAGTTCGAACCCCTTCCTTGACATGACTATACGAGCTGTTTCTATGGCTTTTTCGAGTGGATGAGTAGTATAACCAGACGTTCCACCCCATGAAAATGATGGAACAAAATTTCTTGGAAAACCCTCTCCAAAAATATTTACAAAATTGCCAATGACTGTTCCAGTATTGAACATAGTATTGATCGCGGTTTTAGAATGATCTCCCATAATTAACCCACAAAACTGCAGACCCGTATTTTCAAATCGTTCAGAAACATATGACCATAATTTTACAGGTAAATAGTTATTCTTAAGATTTGAATTATTGGTGTCTGCTCCTAAATTGCACCATTCACCAATAACAGAATTACCTAAATAACCATCATGAGACTTGTTTGAATAACCCTGAATCATAGAGTTGTTAATTTCGCCGCCAAGCTTGCAATAAGGACCAGATGCAGTAGGTCCATAAATTTTAGCCCCCATTTTAACGACAGATCCTTCACCGATGGCAAAAGGGCCTCTGATTAGGCTTCCTTCCATCACCTCTGCATTTCTCCCGATATATATTGGACCATGCGTAGTATTAAATATAGCACACTCTGCCACTGCTCCATGTTCTAAAAATACAGGATAATTTCCTACAACTCTATTGGAAGACGACAGCGGCAATGACAATCGCCCTTGCGTTATAACACTAATATCTTCCGAAATTTCAACGGATAGAAACTGAAAAATATGATAAACCCGCGTGACTCTTCTTACTTCATAATCTCCGTTACCAGAGATATCATTTATGTTGAAGTCATTCAAAAAATCAGGTTGTTGAATATCTTGAAGTAAATTGCCAGGTATCCTTGCTGCAAGCAACTCATCACCTTGCATAATTGCCTCCATAGGTTTGAGCTTGAAAATCAAATTGGTGATAGAATTTGTTGGCAATAAAGTTGAATTGATCATGATATTGTCATCATGAATACATATGGGATATTTCACGGAAAGATGATCTCTTGTGATATAACTAAATTCACCTCCCAAACGAAATAACCATTTCTCTTTGATAGAAAGTAGGCCAACACGCAATTCAACTATTGGTCTAAGGTAGGTCAAGGGTAACAGGTGCTGCCAGTGATCGTCATCGAAAAAAATAATTTTTCTTTCCCCACCCTTACTAATACTCATAAATTTGATTAAGAGATGAATTTAAAGTAAATAAAAAAAGCTCTTAAAAAGAGCTTTAAATATTTTAAGAATTGACTTCAAATTACGATTTATTCGCAAACTTTGCAAACTTTTTATTGAATTTGTCAATTCTACCTGCGGTATCAACAAATTTAACCTTTCCAGTAAAGAACGGATGTGAAAAAGCTGAAATTTCCATTTTAATTAAGGGATATTCGTTGCCATCTGAATAAACGACAGTCTCTCTTGATTTAGCACAAGATCTTGTTAAAAACATCTCATCATTGGAGATATCTTTAAATACCACCATTCTGTATTCTTTTGGATGAATTTCCTTCTTCATTTTAAATAATTTATACTTTTTTTTTAAAAGAGTTGCAAAATTAAACATTTTTTTTGAATTGGTCAAATTTTAATGTAGAAATTGAATTTTCTCCGTTAAACATTAGTTAAACAATTAGATTTAGATAGCATTGTTATTGCGTAATGATAGTTAATATCCGAAATTTGATACAATTGAAAATTAATTTAAACTATCATAATAAAAGATTGCAAAATTGCGTCCTTTAGGAGAATTGGGGATAATGTTTTACTTTTGACTTTTTAAAAAAATTATAATAAAATTACTCATGATAAACAAGACGGTTGCTATAATGGCATTTAGCATAAGCTTTTTCTGTTTTCAGACTGTTTGGGGTCAAAAAATAGCATTAGTTGACATAAATGATGTACTATCTAACATGCCTGAGTACAAAGCTGCACAAACCGAACTTGACCAATTATCTGCTACCTGGCGACAAGAGATTGCCATCGAGTTCGATAAAGTAAAAAGTATGTATAACAAGTTTCAGGCGGAGCAAGTATTATTAAGTGCTGAAGAAAAAATTAAAAAAGAAGACGAAATAGTCAAAAAGGAAGCAGAAGTCCGGGATTTGCAAAAAAGAAAGTTTGGACCTGAGGGCGAACTTTTTACAAAAAGGCAAGAAATGGTTGCACCAATTCAGGAAAAAGTTTTTAGCGCGATTGAGTTGTATGCAGCAGAAAAAGGCTTTGATATTATTTTTGACAAAGGAGGAGCAACAGGTTTACTTTTCTCTGTCGCAGAGTATGACAAAACAGGTGATATCAAGAAAAAATTAGGTATTAAATAACTCGAAAAATCAATTCAAAACAAATGAGATTTATAATCATTATTTTAGTAATTACAGCTTCATATCTTCAAGTTTCCGCTCAGAAAATAGGGTACCTTAATACGCAGGAAATACTCGGATTGATGCCAGAATTAAAAGAAGCCAACTCAAATTTGGAAGTTATGAAAACCATGTTTTCTAAAAAAGGTCAGGAAATGCTTCAGGCCTTACAACAAAAATATGGAGAATTACAACAAAAACAGGCTGCAGGTGAAATTTCACCAGTCGAACTGGAAAAACAATCAGCACTACTTAAGGTAGATGAAGAAGCATTAAGACAATTTGAATCGGAAAGTCAGCAAAAGATGGTAGCTAAAAGTGAGGAGTTGTTAAAACCTATCCAGGAAAAAGTAGATGCAGCTATCCGCGCAGTAGCCGCCGAAAATGGATATGCTTACATTATAGATAATAGCCAGGGAGCCATTCTTTATGCCGACCCCTCAAGCAATGTACTTGATCTGGTAAAAGCAAAGCTTGGTTTAAAATAATTATCCGCAATGCCAAATCACAGGCCAACAGACCCTATAGGAATTTTTGATTCTGGAATTGGGGGATTAACTGTCGCCAAAGCCATACACCAACGTCTTCCAGAGGAGAGACTAATTTATTTTGGGGATACCGTACATTTGCCTTACGGCGATAAATCGGCTGATGCTATTAGATATTATAGTCTTAAAATTAGTAAATTTCTGCTGGAGAAAGGGTGTAAGATGATTGTGATTGCTTGTAATTCAGCGTCTTCTGCTGCGTATGATATGCTACTTGATTTTTTTGAAGGCAAAGCATTATTTATCAACGTCGTTGACCCTCTGGTCAAAGAAGTCGTTAAGAGAGATTTTAATGAAGTTGGGGTAATTGCAACAAAAGCGACGATTAATTCTAGCATATATAAAAATAAACTCAAGGCCATAAATCAAAAAATCCAGGTACGTCAGCTCGCCACACCTTTGCTTGCACCAATGATCGAAGAAGGATTTTACAGTGGAAATATTGCGCATAGTGTAGTTGAGAATTATCTAGGTCAGCCTGAACTTGATCATATTGATGCTTTATTGCTGGCTTGCACCCATTACCCTTTAATACGCAAAGAAATTGAGTCATTTTATAGCAGTAAAATTTCAATACTTGACTCTACAGATGTGGTAGCTCAGGAAGTTTTTGAAATATTAAACTCCCAAAAATTGTTATCGGATAAAAAAATAGAGTCAGACGTATTTTATGTCTCAGATTACACCCAGAGTTTTGAAGAAACCTCTCGAATGTTTTATGGCGAAGACATAAAACTAGAATATCAGCAAATATGGACCTAAGGCGATTTTTAACTAAACGCCTGTTGTATAATTTCCAATTGCTGTTTATCATGTACCTTCTTAAACCCTGTTGCTGGTGACGAGGCCGATTTTCTTGCGATTACGTCTATTGGATCTCTTCGGAAAGAAGCAAGTAGATAACTCCATGCACCCATATTCATAGGTTCTTCTTGTACCCAGAAAAAGGCAGCTTTACCATACGATGCCATAATTTCTCTTATTTCCTTTTCAGGAAGCGGATATAGTTGTTCAATTCGAACAATGGCCACATCGGTTATATTGTTTTCTATTCTATATTCGTCCAGTTCATAATAAATCTTACCGGAGCAGAATAAGACTTTTCGAGCCTTTTTTATGCTTTTATCTGCAATTACCTCCCTAAAGGAAGTATTACCTGTAAAATCTTCCAGCGGACTTATACATGCAGGGTGTCGCAAAAGTGATTTTGGGGACATCACAATCAAAGGCTTCCTGTAAGGCATAGCTAATTGCCTGCGAAGTGCATGGAAAAAATTAGCTGGTGTAGAAATATTAACTACGATCATATTAAAATCGGCAGTCATTTGCAAGAATCGTTCTAATCGGGCACTGGAATGTTCCGGCCCCTGTCCTTCCAAACCATGCGGCAAAAGCATAACTATACCACTCATTCGCTGCCATTTACTTTCACCTGCACTTATAAACTGATCTACGATTGTTTGTGCCCCATTGTAAAAATCACCAAACTGTGCTTCCCAGAGGACCAATTGATCTGGTGAAGCTAGCGAATAACCATATTCAAAACCAAGCACAGCAAATTCTGATAGCAAGGAATTATAAATATAGAGCTTACCTGCTGCACCTTCTAGTGTATTTAAACGATTATATTCTTGATTAGTGCGCTCATCAATAAATACGGCGTGTCTATGTGAGAATGTACCTCTTTTTACATCTTGACCACTCATTCGGACTACATTGCCTTGAATCAAAACAGATCCAAAAGCCAATAGCTCTCCAAATCCCCAGTCGAGCTTATTCTGGTCAATCATTTCTTGTTTTGATTTTTGGAGCCGCTTAATTTTAGATAATGGTGAAAAATCTTTAGGAAGTGTCATCAAATGTTTAAGAATTTTCTCCGCATCCTGCTTTTTAATTCCAGTAATAGGCGTCTGCATGTCAGTAACCTGAATAGTCTTTTTCAATTCCCTCCATTGTTTTTCTGGCTCCTGATATTGATATGGCAATATATTTTGTTTAACCATGTCAAGTCGTTCCTGTAGTTGAGCCCAAAAAGTAGATTCAAGAGATTCTCCATGTTTTACATCTATATCTCCCCTTTCAATAAGTTTGTGAAGGTATAATTCTCTCGGATTTGGATGTTTTTCAATAAGTTCATACATCCGTGGTTGGGTAAATTTAGGATCATCTCCTTCATTATGTCCGTGTCTTCTATAACAAACCATGTCTACAAATACATCTCCGTGAAATTTTTGCCTGTATTCTGTCGCCAATAAAATAGCAAAAACTACAGCCTCTGGATCATCTCCATTGACATGAAAAACGGGCGCCTGAACAATTGACGCTGCGGCGGTAGAATAGGTCGATGATCGGGCATCATCAAAATTGGTTGTAAACCCTACCTGGTTGTTGATTACAAAATGGAGTGTTCCGCCTGTATAGTATCCATCAAGCTGACTCATTTGAACCGTCTCATAAACCACACCTTGTCCAGCAACAGCACTATCCCCATGTATCAGAACAGGCATAATCCTGTTGTAATCACCTTTATAAAGCAAATCGGCCTTAGCCCGTGTGAATCCTTCCAAAACGGGATTTACTGCTTCGAGGTGAGAAGGATTAGGCACCAGTTTGAGATGTACAGGTTTTCCATTTGGTGTTTCAACCTGCGAAGAAAATCCTAAGTGATATTTTACATCACCATCACCAAAACTTTGGTCTAATACCGCCGTTCCTTCAAATTCATTAAATATCTGATCATAGGTTTTACCCATCACATTAGCCAAGACATTAAGTCTTCCTCGGTGTGCCATCCCAATCACGAATTCCTCTACTCCCAAATCCGCACCAAGCGTAATGGCTGCATCCAGTGCTGCAATAGTAGTCTCACCGCCTTCCAAAGAAAAACGCTTCTGCCCAACATATTTTGTATGTAGAAACTTTTCAAAAATTACTGCTCCATTAAGCTTCTCCAGAATTCGTTCTTTGTGTTTAATATTTAGCCCAAAGTCCCCATTCAAAGGCCTCCCCTCCATTTTTTCCTGAAGCCATTTGCGCTTTTCATGATTTTCGATATGAGCATATTCAATACCAATATTCCCACAGTATATACTTCGAAGCTTTTCAAGTATTTGCTGTAATGTTGCATTCTTCAAACCCAACTCCTCCCCTGCTCTGAAAACATGGCTAAGATCATTTTCGTCCAAAGCATAATCATGCAAATCAAGATGTGGCTTTCTGTCTCTCCGAGGTTGTATAGGATTGGTAGTAGCAAGTAAATGCCCTCGATTTCTAAATCCATTAATGATAGCCATTACGCCAAATTCTTTATCACTTCCTGAAAAGTCTGCAACTCCAATCTGTTCAAAACCAGATTTTTCAGCAAAATCAAAACCTTCAAAGAAAACTCGCCAACCTGCGTCTACACTTTCCGGATCAGTCTTATAGTTTTTGTACATCGATTCTATAAAAGAAGGATGTGCGTTGAATACGTAAGAATAATTTTGCATGAGTATATTTTTTAATTGGTTTGCTTTAAAAAAGCTATTAAAAACCTATATATATATATTGAGCTTAAAAATATTGTTTGCCGCTAAAACGACATTTTAACAATCGCTAGATTGAAAAAAAAATCATATTTTTAGCTTAGTCTAAATATTTTTGCAAATATACGTCTGAAAAGAAAAAGATGCCAGCATAAAGCAAGGATTTATTGCAAATTATTTAGGCAAGTCTAAATCAAGGTGATTTTCTTTGATAGTCAAAGCATAAAATAAGCCCAAAGAAAACCCATATACGAAAATGGACAATTGGGCATCAAGAGGCACTTCAAACAAAAATGTAACTCCTGAAGAAATCAGAAAAGCCATAAAACCAAAATGATCACGAAAAGAGGCATTCCAGCATGGGATTATCAAAAATAAAATTAGTACAAGAAATGAAACTAACCCTCCTGCTGCCCAGTATTCAATAAGTTGTGAGCTGGGGGGGAATCTTTCTTCCTTTGGCAGAAAAGGTGTATGTGCGCTATACCATTGATCCATTTCGTTATCAATTTCTGTAAAGCCAACTCCTAAAAATAGATGTCTTTTAATAATATCCATGCCAGCCTTTAAAGAATATACACGCAATGCGTCACTCAATCCTGGTTGATAATTGTCCTTTGAGTAATAGTAAAAATCATGATGAATAAAGGCAATCCTTTGTCTTACTGTAGGGAAAATTATATAGGCCAATATTGGCAAAGTAAAAACAGCTATCGCCATTAAAACGGCTATTCTCTTACTGTATTTTATTAATATCCAAACAATGCTGAATATCGCAATTGTGTATAATACAACCCACCCGGTTTTTGAACCTAATAAATGCACAAAACCAACCTGAATCACAGCATATAAAATATAAAATAATCTTTCTTTTTTGCCTTTTGCCGCAATACCTAGTAAAGCTGAAACCAAAACTGAAATGGCAGATGCCCACCCTACTCTTATATGATCTTGATATGCCAACACCTTCATTACCTTTGCTTGTCCATATAGTTGGTTGTATTCAGAAAATGCCAATAAATAATGTACCACACTATATATCGTAGAAACAAGCATTCCAGCCAGAAATATCATCATGGCATGCTTTAAAAAGTTACGATAACGAATTGTACTGATAAAGAATAATGGGTAAACAAACAGAGACCACTTCATTACATTACGGGAGTTTTCAATCGTGCCACAGCAAAGCAAATCATATAAAAAAGGCAATGTAACCACTGCCAATAATATATAAATCCATGGTTTCCATGATTTTTTCCAGGCATACTTAAAGTAGTATACTGCATGAACTCCAGCAAAAAACAAACCACAGTTGTTTAAAACCCTGTTAAATAAAAAGCCAGAAATAAGCAGTAAAACACTTAAATAAGCTATTATTTCCAAAATTTTCGCCCAATGGAATGAAATCTTCAATTTACTTCTCACTTAGTATCTTGTGAATATCTGATCTGGCAGACTGTATAGCTGGTATTATTGATGCGATAAAACCTATAATCAATGAGACCCCAAACAAAATCCATTCTTCATTCAAGAACACCCAACCAGTAAAATTATACCTAAAATCAGACTTTAAATAGCCCGCCATCCACTCCATGCTCAAATGACTTATGAGAGCCCCGAAAATATAGCCTATCGACGCAAGTATCAGCCCTTCCAGAATTATTAACATAAATATTTTAACTCTACTAGCACCCATTACTCGTAAAAGAGCAAGTTCATACTTCCTTTCTTTCATGCTTCTATAGAGCGATATAAATATACTCAACGCAGAAACTATGGCTATAATTATGGCCAAACTTCTAAGTGTGTCTGTGCCCACTCCAATCATAGAATATAATCTATTTATTTCTATAGCGGGTGAAGCAGCTTGCATTTCAGTGTTTTCATTGATGTTCCGCCCAAAATTAAGTGCTTGAAAATTTGTTCGATTTTTATATTGGATTAAAACGGAAGTGATTTCCTTATCTTCGTGTTGCAATAAGTCTGAATTACTATTGTCATGTAGATGGTCAGTGTGATCTGCATTTTCGTCATGTGCGTCATGATTATGATTTTCTACTGTGTTTTCATCTTCATGGTGATCGTGAACGGCCCAAACTGAGGCAGTATTAGTTAATATTAACTGATCCAAAACAGATCCGGTTCCCGCAAGTATTCCTGTAACTTTAAATGAGGCATGATCATGTGTAAGATCCTGGTCATCTTCAAAACCATGTGCGCTTGAAAATTCGTCGCCAATTTTGAGATTTGTTTCCACCGCCACTGCTTTTCCAATAGTGACCTCCATGTTGTTTTTATAAAGTTCTCCAGACTCTATCTTTCCATTGTATAATTCCATGATTTCGTGGTTGGTACCGACAATTCTGTAACCCTTAAAATTGTCTCCCAGTGAAAGTGGAATAGCCTTTTTTATCAGCGGGTGGTTTGGTCGCAAAACAGGTGCTGCAGTTTTAATAGGAATATTTCCAGTAGGGTTGTCGATATGATACATACTGCAAAGTATCAATTGCAGCGGACTTCCTTTTGCCCCTACAACAAGATCAATGCCCGCCAGATTATTATCAAATTTATCCTTTAGTTGTTGGTTAAAAAGCAATAAAAATGAAATAAGTCCTACCCCAAGGCCAAATAAAATGATATTTAAAATAAGATTTAGCGGATTAGTAATGACATTTCTCCAGGCTAATGTTGATATTTTCATGAAACTTGTATTCTTTTTGTCTCTTAATAAACTACGCGCAACAAACTCTTATCAGGATAAGATAACTTTTTTGTCAATCTTATCTTTTAAGCGGTTGTCATGTGTTACAATAATGAGGGCAGAACCAATTTTCTTAGACTGCTCTTCTAGTAGTTTTAATACTTCGTTGCTATTAAAATCATCAAGCGCTGAGGTTGGTTCGTCTGCTAAAATAAGAGAAGGATTATTAATCAAAGACCTGGCGATAGCAACTCTTTGTCTCTCACCTTGACTGAGGAACTTAATTTTGCTTTTTGCCTTGTGACCTATATTTAATCGTTCAAGTAATTGTAAACATTTTTGTTTATCTCGATGTGCACCTGCAAGAGATTGGGCCAGCATTAAGTTTTCTAAGACATTTAAGGCATGTACAAAATGATTATTTTGAAATATAATACCAATGTGTTGCCCCCTGAATAAATCCAGCTCTGCACCAAATAATTTAGTAATATCTTTGTTCTGAATTTTTATACCCCCAGTAGTTGCCGTTAGTAATCCACCTAATAAATGAAGTAAAGTAGTTTTACCGACACCGGAATTACCGAGCACGAGCATCATTTCATTCTCTTTACAATTAATGTCAGGAAAATTAAACTGATGCCCACCGGGATATTCAAAGGATAGATCATGCGTTTGTATCATAAATCCAGGATTATTTTTATATTCTAAATCAAATTTGTAGGAATCTCTGAATGCTTAGATTTTACCACAAATTATTTCATTATCAATCAACCGCACTCCTCCAATCCAAAGTGCGGTACATGCTACTGCGTATTGAGTTTGAGATATTTTTTCCACCTGAGTTAAGGTAATACCATCTACAATACTAAAATACTCAACAATAAAGCCTTCTGCAGAAAAAGCTTTATGGGCAAATTTCTCCATTTCAGAGACTGAAATATGTTGTGCAAATTGCTTTTTTACTTCTTTCAACACCCTATAAATTAATCCAGCCTTTATTTTCATTTCCTCGGAAAGCCTTTGGTTTCTTGAACTCATTGCAAGGCCGTTAGGTTCTCGTATTGTAGGGCAAATGACCAAATCTACTGGAATATTCCATTTTTTAATCATGTGGCCAATAATTGTAAATTGCTGAAAATCCTTCTGCCCCATGTAAAGTCTATTTGGGCTTACCAAATCAAGCAGCCGCTTGACAATATTGACGACTCCCTGAAAATGTCCCGGGCGATGCTCTCCTTCCATAATCATATCTAGGCCATCCAACTCATAAATTACAGTTGTTTGTAATCCGCTGGGATACATGTCTGCAACTTCAGGACAGAATAACACGTGAACTCCGGCATTTTCAAGTAAAAATGAATCCTTTGCCAGAGTTCTTGGATAAGTATCCAAATCTTTTGGGTCATTAAATTGCGTAGGATTGACAAAAACAGAACAAACTGTAAAGTCGTTCTCACGAATTGATTGATTTACCAATGTCAAATGCCCATCATGCAATGCCCCCATGGTAGGCACGAAACCAATAGTTTTTCCTGCCGCCTTACATTCAGACACCCATGTAATGAGATCATTACACCGCTCAATCCTTTTCATATCAGAGATATCCTGAGGGAATTTAATTTTATCTTACAATGCTAAAAGTCTGAGCAGCTAAAATTTGGCCTAATTTATTTTGAAGTGAGGCTACATAAATTCCTTTGGGGACATCCTGTAAATTAATAAGACCTTCAAAAGTTTCCAGATTTTTTATAGCATTTTCAGTCCATACCCTTCCATCCATGCCCGTAATTTTTAAACTGTATTCGGAATCCGTTAGCCCAGTGACGCTACATTTTGTAAATTGGTCAGCCGGGTTTGGAAAAATAGTAAAAGTTCCTGAAAAATCAATTTCATTAAGACTGCTAGTTTGTAAATCAGCATACGTTGCAGATTCAGGATTTTGATCTGCATCTAGCGAAACAGAAACCAAAATTTCTTTTTTAGTATTCGTATAATAGTTGTATAAATATGTGGTATCCATGAGAGGACCCACAGGTCCACCGCCCCCGCCTCCAAAAATAGTTGATAAATCAATCCAACCAAGAAACGGAAGTTTTAATTCAAGTTTATTCTCAGAAATAGAGATAGCCTTTTCCCTAAGGACATCAAATGTTTTACCCTGTAATTTGACTTTACCCCAACCATCTATTGTGTCTACGGTAATTTCATTAAATGTTAGTCTTATGGAATCGGGCTTTATGGGCAAACTTGCCAATAATGAATCCGGAATGATGGCTGCGCTGAAGGCAATAAAAAAAGAGCCTTCTGAACGCGAATTTGTTTCGTAAAACATGGGAGACCTTCTGTATATTGGTCGTGTTTTATAATTGATTGCCAGGTCTGAAGCAAAAATAAATTCATCGGAAGTAAAACCGACAAGTTCTATTCGACTGCTTAGTATTTTAGCGTATAATTCACCTTCGGAACTATCAATTTTTATCAACGCATTGGCATCAGGAAATAATGCCTGGTTTTTTCCGGTACTTTTATCTACCCATCTTTGAACAACAAGCTCTCCTCCTGAAAGGCTGCTAAAATCATACAATTTATTATCTCCTGCCTCACCAATACCAATATTTTCAACCTGATCTGTAGTGTAAGTTCTCAACTGATCACCAACTTTCGGGAAAGAAGAATTGTTGACTACTATCTGCGCTCCTGCATTATGAATGACAAAGAATGCAAAAATGGATAATAAAAATGATTTCATGATATGTAGATTTTATGTTAAATACAAAAATATCAATAATAAAGCATTGCTAGTCAATATATTCGACTTTTCTTAAAAATTTAATACCTATTTTGAACTCCATGCTTAAATTTCTAACCAATCGTTCTTCAAGGTTGATCGTTTGGCGCGTAAACGGATCAACTACGCTAAATATCTGCGGCTGATCATACTGAAAAGATACATCTGGACAAATAACAAACTCAAAAAATATTTTTGTAAAATCAGAAATGTTTTTTTCAAGCCCACCACCTGCTGTAAACCCATATAAAAACTTTTTGACAAATGCATCTTCTGGATAAAAAAGATTATTAAATTGCTTATAATCATTCAAATTGGTATTGATATTGTACTCTCCGCGCAAACCCAAAATATAAAATGGCGTCATTCCCCAAATTTCTTGAGCCAATCCTTTTCGTAATCCGGTTTCAAGCTGAATATTTCTAAACTTAAAGCCTTGAAATGCAGCAAAATCTCCAAATGCTGAAATCACTCTAAAGGAACTTCCTTTTACCCGATAACCTAGACTGGCGTATAATGAACCCTTATTTTCTTCATCATAACTTTCAATAAATATATCTGCAGGCACTGATAAAAGCTGTTGACGGTTAAGTCCACTTCCAAGACCATTACCCCAAGACTGCCAGTTTAAAGCTCCTCCTGATTTTGTACCAAACCAAAAACTCTGACTAAACGAAGGGATAGAAAAATTAAATAAAAAAAGTAGAAAAATTGACCTTATCATAAATGCAATTTAATTGCAAAAGTAATGACTAAAAAGCAATCAGAGAATGTTTAATTATTGCTTAATAAAATAGACAAATAATTTTAAAGACTTGCATGATGATATTTAAAAGTAATTTATACCAAAACAACCAAATGCCTTTCGAGATCGGATAATAAATGAAATGAGTATGAGACGGCCATACGAACCAGCATGGTTAATTCTCATGCGAAACGCGAGTTCGACAAAACCGTAGTCAAAAATACAGATGTCGATTCCATATGGCCTAAAAACAAGTCACTCGGAGAGTAAGGATCTAAAAATAAAGAAATGAAATTATTGCACTTTTATTTTTGAGGTAAAAACATGTCGGTTGCCTTTGGCAGAAAATAAAACAGCTTTAGCTCGGCCGACAGACAGAGGAGATTCAATTAGCAGCGGTATTTTGTTTTTGTCATCACTTACCCAAATGTTCATTTTATTGCCTTCCTTAAAAACATTGCCGGTAATGAGGTCAGGAACTACTAAAATTGTATTATATATGCCAAGATCTTTAACCTCCTTGGATTTCTCTTTTCCTTTGTATCGAACCTTGATGGGATAAATTTTTTCATCCATCAGCATTTTAACTGGAATGTAATCGCCAACTTTATAACTTGCAACATCTATATTTCTAAGAAAATAGAAAACAGAGAGCAGATCATGCATGCATTCTTCAAAATGTATTGTTTTTTTTCTGACAGTTTTCTTTGTTTTTCCATTATAGCTATCCGCCAGACCATTGGATTGATTAAAAACGAGACTATCATATCTGCGATAATTTCCTTCATGGACTTTTCGGACAAAATAATGGGGTAATAATTTTTCTTTATCTATTTTCGAATAAAAAGTATCTCTTACTTTAAAAAACCATTCATAACTATCAAATGTCTTAGCTGTAACTTTCATTTCATAATACTTCCCAGCATCTCTTACTTTAAACTTGGCTTCACCTGCAGGCACCCAAATCCAACCGAGGTGGTAATATACTTTGTAAAGCAATTCTTCTCCTTCTTTAAAACTGTCATTTTTTATTGTACAATCCGGATTATTAGAAATTCGACTAAATCCAGCAACCAACCAAGATATGACAGTCAAACCCAAAACACCTATGATTACCTTAAACATATGTTTGAAGATTTGTTACCATAACAAAAACGATCTTGAAGTTAGAATGTTAGTATTATCCTTAAAATTGTATTTTAAAGCAGAATTAACGCCAAATTAAGAAAATACTAAACCTATATGTCGAAAAATAACCTTACTATAGCGGACACAAACGCAATATTTCAAGACCTCCGCCATTTTGCAGACAATGGTCAAAAATCTTATAATTTTCGTAAAAAAAAGCTTGAACTTCTAAAAAAGACAGTTTTAGCAAATGCTGATGCTATCGCTGAAGCAATTGGAAAAGATCTCGGAAAACACCAGTTCGAGACCTATCTTAGTGATGTTGGAGTTATTGCCGAAGAAATAAATTTTATTTTAAAAAATTTGAAAATATGGATGCAGCCAGAGGAAGTTCCCACTCCAATGGCGATATTTCCCTCAACTAGTACCACATTATACCATGAACCTAAAGGGGTGGTACTTATATTTTCACCATGGAATTATCCAGTAAATCTTTCATTGATTCCTTTAGCCGGAGCTGTCGCTGCCGGAAATGCTGTTTTATTGAAACCTGCTCACGAAACACCTCATGCTGCGACAATAATTGAAAAAATTGTTCGTGAAGTATTTGAGCAAAACCACGTTTCCGTCATTCGGGGAGAAGGAAAAATTGTAGGGCCCTTATTACTCGACAATTACAGATTTGATCATATCTTTTTTACAGGTTCTCCGCAGGTAGGCAAATGGATTATGGAAAAGGCAGCAAAAAATTTAACACCCGTAACGCTTGAGCTCGGGGGTAAAAGTCCCGTCATTATTGATAAAAATTCAAATTTAAAAATTGCTGTTAATAGAATCATATGGGGCAAAATGTTTAGCGCAGGTCAAACTTGCATTGCGCCTGATTATGCCTTGGTGCATGAAGATATTAAAGACGAATTTATTCGACTAGCCATTGAAAAAATCCAAACTTTTTATGGTCAAAATCCTCAAGAATCACCATATCTTGCTAGAATTGTCAGCAAGGAGCGCTGCGAAAAACTTATAGGATTTTTGAAGCATGGAAAAATAATTCATGGCGGAAACTACGATATTGAAAATAAATATATTGAACCTACTTTAATTGAAGTTTATGATCTGGAAACTCCAGTCATGAAAGAGGAAATTTTTGGACCGATATTACCTGTTATAGCCTGGAAATCTAACGATGAAGTTTTAGAAATTATTCGAAAAAACAGATACCCTCTGGCATGTTACGTTTATTCTACCAATAAAAAATTTAGTGATTTTATTATTCAACATGTCGAATTCGGCAGCGGATGTATCAATGATAATCTCGTACAATTTGTCAATAATAAATTACCTTTTGGGGGCATCCAAAACAGCGGTGTAGGGAGATACCACGGAAAATTCAGCTTTGATACATTTTCCCATACCAAAGGAGTTGTTAAAACCATGTCAAATATAGATCACAGCCTAAAATATCCACCATATAGTTCATGGAAAATGAAATTGTCAAGATTGTTTCTGGAATAATTAATTTGTCAAATTTTTTTTGAATTCATTTATTCGAATTCCCCTGCACAGATTACAGAAAAAGTACCCCCAACATATCTCAATATATATATTCAAACTTTACACATCCTTAATATCTCTAGGTGTATGTTATTTGAAATATAATAAAGCTCTTTTATTTTGCGTATTACATAGCATAAAGTAACCTTTTATCATATTTTTAATGAATTATAATTTCCATTCTAAAATCTAGGCTTAAAAGATACCCTTGTATTTTTTTTATTGCAGTTTCTTCATTTATTTACTTAATTTTACATTAACTCAATATGAATCAATTTAATGGTGCTTTATTCTAAAATAATCAAGTTTGCGTTTTTATGCTTTTTATTTCTGTCATTCGGATGTAAGGATAAAAACCCAACCATACATAAAGCAGGTGAAAATGAGGTCATATTTACTGAAAAACAAGCACTTGCATTTGCAAAACTGGTTTTAACATGTGTCGATCAGGAATTTCCGAATAAACTAAATCAAACATTGGGTAACATATACGAGCTTGGGAGCCCAAGGGCGCTCCACCCAGCATTTTATGGTTGTTTTGACTGGCATTCATCAGTACATGGGCATTGGTTATTGGTGGAAATACTTAAGAAATATCCAAACATTGAAAATGCAAAGGAAATCAAATCCATTCTGGAAAAACATTTGAGTCAAGAGCATTTACTTCAAGAAAGAGATTATTTTTTAAGAGATTCTGAATCAGGTTTTGAACGAACTTATGGATGGGCCTGGCTTTTAAAATTAAGCGTTTCGCTGAAGGAATGGAACGATCCTTTGGGTAGGGAATTAGAAAAAAATATAGACCCTCTAGCAATACTCATAGTAGAAAACTATAAATCATTTTTACCAAAACTGATTTATCCTGTAAGGAGTGGTGAGCATACCAATACGGCCTTTGGACTTTCTTTCGCGCTTGATTATGGAAGAGCCGCAGGTGACCGGGAACTCATACAAATCGTAACGGAAAAAGCTACATCTTTTTACATGAATGACCGCCAGTGTCCATTGGATTGGGAGCCATCAGG
>JAUMBJ010000011.1:14312-23841 GCA_032115755.1 Saprospiraceae bacterium | reverse complement strand
AAGCCTTTGACGACTGGATTGATGAATTTTTGCCACAGTTAAAATCATTGGATTTTGCATTGGAGCCCGGAAAAGTTTTGGATAATACAGATGGTAAACTTGTACACCTTGACGGACTTAATTTTAGTCGCGCCTGGGCATTATATGCCATAGCCGGAAAAGAAGATCAATTCAGCCATTTAATTGATATAGCAGATAATCACATCTCACACTCGCTACCCAATATTTCTGGGGATCATTACGAAGGAAGCCACTGGTTAGCAAGTTTTGCAGTACATGCACTAATTATTCATGAAGAAAATCTTTAATCAATTTGGACCTGGCGTACTGGTTACTGCAGCTTTCATAGGACCTGGAACAGTAACAGTTTGTTCTTTAGCAGGAAATGATTACAAGTTTAGTTTGCTGTGGGTAATGGTTTTTGCAATTTTAGCAACCATTGTCCTACAGGAAATGAGTTTAAGACTTGGGCTAATTACCCAAGCAGGATTAGCAGTTAGTATCAGGGGTCAGATACGTAATGGTTGGATTAAATCCGCGGCCATGTCATTGATTTTTTTATCCATCGTGATTGGAAATTTAGCCTATGAAGCAGGGAATATTTCAGGTAGTGCATTAGGGGTTTCATATGTGCTTCAAGATTTACAACAAGAATATTATTCCTGGTATGCTGTCGGGGTTGGCATTTTATCTTTGTGGTTATTATTTTCGGGAAACTATAAACTTATTGAGCGTGTGCTTATAGGTCTTGTAGGATTAATGAGTATATCATTTATAATTGCAGCATTTTTGTCGGGCCCAAAAATATCGGATCTGATGTCAGGATTACTCAAGCCTTCCTTTCCTGAAAACAGCTTTTATACCATCATGGGATTAATTGGCACCACCGTCGTTCCTTATAATCTGTTTCTGCATGCCTCAATGATATCTTCAAAATGGAAATCAGGTGATGATTTGCCTATTGCTAGAAAAGACAATTTTATAGCCATTATATTGGGTGGTCTTATTTCCAGCAGCATTATTATTTGCGGCGCTTCAGGCAATGGAGCTTCAGCTAATCTTGCGGAAATAATGAAACCGGCCCTAGGTGCTGCGGTGTATCCTCTTATGGGTATGGGACTATTTGCAGCCGGACTCACTTCAGCTATTACAGCTCCACTCGCCGCCGCTTTGGTAGCTCGAGAATGCTTTAACTGGGAGAATTCATTAAAATCCAAAGAATTCAGATTTGTGGGTAGCTTGATTATTCTTTCTGGTTTAATTGTTTCCATTTCAGGATATAAACCGCTAGAAATCATTAGATTTGCACAAGCTCTTAACGCTATTTTATTGCCTGTTGTGGCCGGTTTTTTGATTTGGATGATGAATCAAAAAATATTTCCGCCAAAATATAGAAATAATTTCTTGAATAATGTCTTAGGTGTTTTTGTATTGGTTATCACTTTAATGATAAGTATCAGAAGTTTCGAAAAAATTTTCAATCTCCATCTTTTTTAATATGGAAATTGATGTTAAACAATTATGCATCAATGCGGATGTTGGAGAAGGATATCCCTGGGATGAACAAATTATGCCCTGGATACATACCTGCAATGTAGCTTGTGGTGGTCATGCAGGGAATCGCGAATCTATAAGTAAAACAATGCTTATTGCAAAAAAGTACAATGTCACTACAGGCGCTCACCCATCGTTTCCGGACAAGAATAATTTTGGAAGAACACCCGTAAATATATCCGGTCAAGAATTAAAAAATTCAATAATTTCTCAATTAAGATTATTCCTTGAAGAAAGTGATAAAAATGAGACTAAAATCCATCATATAAAACTACACGGAGCTTTATACCATGAAGCAGCTTATAGCATGACATGCGGAAAAATTATATTAGATGCAATTTTTGAAGCCATACAGGAAAATATAATAATATTTGCTCCATGCCAGTCTCCTTTTGTTGAACTATGCCAAAAAAATGATTGGCCGGTATGGCAGGAAGCCTTTATTGACAGAAATTATGAAAAGGACTATCGCCTTACTCAGAGAAAAAAAGAAAATGCTTTAATAGACGATCCGGAGTTATGCTTTAAAAGGATGTACAACATGGTCTTTAAAAATCAGATCATTTGTGCAACTGGTTTATCACTTCCCATTTTTCCTGACACTTATTGTATTCATGGAGATGAACCAAATACAGTAGAAATATTAAAATACATTCATTTAAAGTTTAGTGATGAAGCAAAATCTACACTATCCTGAAATACGCATTATAACCCATCAGATCATACTTATATCTTGGAATAGCGATGAATTTGAAAAAATTGCTCCAATGATTCTTGATTTATCAAATGATATTAAAAATAAATTATCGGAAGTTCTAATTGATGTAGTCCCATGTTACGAATCAATATCCCTATACTTCAAAAATGATTACAGTGCATTTGATTTAATGCGACTTAATAAAATGTTATGCGACAGATCTTATGAATCAAATTTTCCCAAATATCGATTAAGAATTCCTGTCTGTTTTGATGAAAAATATGCCACGGATCTTAAATACATGTCTAGTCAAGTAAATATTCCTACAGAAGATATCGTTACCGAATTTTGCAGTAGCACCTATATAGTTGCATTCCTGGGATTTCTGCCAGGCTTTCCTTACCTAAACGGCCTTAGTCAAAAACTGGCTATACCGAGAAAATCATCTCCAAGAAGCAGGATTGCTCCAGGTTCTGTAGGTATCGCAGGAAAACAAGCAGGAATATATCCTCAGGAATCCCCAGGAGGTTGGAATATTATAGGTAATTGTCCATTGACATTATTTAATTCTATGCAGGCACCATATGCTCTTTTTCAGCCAGGCGATTATGTTGAGTTTTTTAAAGTTGATGAGAAAACATATGAAAAAATAGCATCAGAAAAAACTGACTTATTTAACCTTCGAAAAATGTTACTACAAAGTGTTTAAAGTATTATCATCAGGAATTTTGTCTACATTTCAGGATCAAGGTCGATTTGGCTACAGGCACCTTGGGGTACCAGTTTGTGGCATTATGGATGAATATTCTGCTAACAAAGCCAATTATCTTGTCCGAAATCCATCTCATTTTGCTGTAATTGAATGCACCGTTAGAGGACCTGTCTTACAATGTATTTCTTCGGTTGAAGTAGCATTATCTGGTATTGGTTTTAATCCATTCCTCAATAATAGCCCAATATTTCCTGACAAACTTTATAAACTCAAAAAAGGCGACATTCTGGATATTGGCCATAGTAAAACTGGTATGCGGAGCTATGTTGCGGTAAGGGGTGGTTTTAATTTAGATAAAATTCTGGGATCATCCTCATATGATGAAACAATTGCTCCACAATTAAAACTAAAAAAAGACCAAATCCTAGAAACTTGCAAACCTGAGCAAAAAAGTATTACCGAAAGTATCGAAAGCAGCGATAAAATTAATTTTAATGTACAATATATAACTGTTTTTCCAGGACCTGAATTTGACTATTTAAATGCTAAGGAAATTAAACTGTTGGAGCAAAAACCTTGGACAATTGATTCATCGAGTAACAGAATGGCTATGCTCCTAAAAGAAAATTTTGTTACTGAGAAATCACAAATAATTTCTTCTGCAGTTCAACCAGGAACCATACAACTCACACCATCCGGCAAACTGATTTTGCTTATGAAAGATGCCCAGACAACGGGAGGATATGCAAGAATACTGCAAATAAAATCTGAAGATATAAGTATACTATCCCAGAAAGTTCCAGGTAGTCAAATATTTTTTACACTCAAAAAACTATAAGGCTATACCTTGTTGATTAATTATAGCACTTGCTCAACAGGTGTGTGTGGTAATCCAAAAGCCTCGGAAACTCCCTTATAAACAACCTTTCCCTGCACAACATTTAACCCAAGTTTCAATTCATTATTATCTCTGCAAGCATTTTTCCACCCTTTTTCTGCAAGCTGCAGGGCATATGGAAGTGTGGCATTTGTCAAAGCAATTGTAGATGTATATGGTACTGCCCCAGGCATATTTGCAACACAATAATGAACTACATCATCAATGATGTAAGTTGGATCATCATGTGTAGTTGGTTTGCATGTTTCTATACATCCACCCTGATCTACCGCCACATCAACAACCACAGTACCAGGTCTCATTTCACCAAGCATTTCTCTGGTGATTAGATGCGGAGCTTTTGCTCCGGGTATTAATACTGCACCCACTATGAGATCATGATTTTTTATAAGCCTGCGAATTGTAAATTCATTGGAATACATTGTGATTACGTTGGCAGGCATAACATCACTCAAGTACCTCAATCTTTTAAGACTAACATCAAGAATAGTAACTGTAGCTCCAAGACCTGCTGCCATTTTTGCTGCCTGAGTTCCAACAACGCCTCCTCCAAGTATCAACACTTTAGCCGGTGGCACACCGGGAACCCCTCCAAGAAGAACGCCTCTTCCTTGCTGGGGTTTTTCCAAATATTTTGCGCCTTGCTGAATGGCCATTCTACCTGCAACTTCAGACATAGGAACAAGCAAGGGTAAGGATCTGTCTGGTGATTCTACTGTTTCATAAGCCAGACATACTGCATTACTTTTAATCATTGCTTTAGTAAGCGGTTCATAAGAAGCAAAATGAAAGTAAGTGAAAAGTAATTGGTCTGGTTTGATCAGGTTATATTCCTTTTCTATTGGCTCTTTAACTTTAATGATCATTTCTGCAATACCATAAACTTCTTCAATGGAAGGAAGAATGATTGCTCCTGCCTCCATATAATCCTCATCTGAGAATCCGGAACCAATGCCTGCAGTTGATTGTATATAGACCTTATGTCCTCTCTTTACAAATTCTAATGTGCCGGCAGGTGTCAGGGCAACTCTGTTCTCACTTTGCTTGATTTCTTTAGGAACGCCAATAATCATATTGAATATTTTATGTGATAAATTAATTTTGCATCATTTGGACTGCAAATTTACTAAAAAGCGGTCAATGTAAACATTGTTTAGACACTTTAAAGCATAAATTTAGGATTGAAAAATATGGTTAAGTTTTTTTTAACGCCTATCTCTTTTAAAATTTCTGTCAGATCCGCTCATTTATGATTTACTAATTCTATTTTTGCACACAATATGGAATTTCTGTATCCTTCTTTTTTGTGGGCACTTTTATCATTGGCTATTCCAATAGTCATTCACCTGTTTTATTTTAGAAGATATAAAAAGGTTCTCTTTACCAATCTAAGATTTCTTAAGGAAGTTAAAGAAGAAACTTCTAACAAAAACAAACTCAAACAGCTACTCATTCTTGCTGCCAGAATTTTTGCGTTGGCATGTCTTGTTTTTGCCTTTGCTCAGCCATTTATTCCTACAGGAGAATCTGTAAAAAAAGGATTTAACGCTATATCTATTTTCATAGACAATTCTTTTTCGATGGGAGCTGCAAAGGGTGAAATACCAATTTCTGATGTAGCCTTAGAAAGAGCAAGATCACTAATTAAAGCATACAGCCAAGATGACAAGTTTCAAATCATTACACATGATTTACTCGGCAGACACCAAAGACTAGTATCTCAGGAAGATGCACTATCTATGCTTGACGAGATAAAACCTACCTGTGTAGTCCAGCCGCTTTCTAAAATTGTAAACAGACAAAATCAACTACTCAAAAACGAGCAAGCCAACAAGATCATTTATTTAATATCTGATTTTCAAAAATCTATCAATGATCTTCAAGAGATAAGAGATACGATTTCTGAAATAAACCTTGTGCCAGTCCAATCGATACAACAAAGAAATATCAGTATCGACAGTGTTTGGTTTGAATCCCAGATTCCTGTACTACACCAAGACAACAAGCTGATTATCAGAGTAAAAAATCATGATCAGCAGGATGCTGAGCAAGTCAGAATCTCATTGTTTAAAGACAATGAAGAGAAACCTGTTGGTATCAGAGATATTCAGGCAAATGGTGAAGTAACTGATACTATTTCGCTCATTCTTCAATCACCAGGCATTCATCAAGCAACAATTGTTGTAAAAGATTACCCCATTCAGTTTGATGATAAATATTATATAAGCTTTCTTGTTCCAGATACCATTCAAGTATTACAGATTTATGACCAGCAACCTGATCCCTATCTCAATGCACTTTTTGAAGGAATAAAGTATTTCAAATTATCAAACCAATCATCTGGACAGCTCAACTATCAATCACTTAAGAATTATCAGCTTGTTATTTTCAATGAACTAAATTCTATTTCATCAGGTCTTATTAATGAAATCAACCAATATTTACGCGACGGTGGAAAAGTACTGGTGTTTCCTTCTGCAAATGCAGATCTTAACAGCTACAACCAGTTTTTATCCTCATGGAAAGGGGGGAAATTGGGGGCGTTTCAAAAGATTAAAAAAGATGTTGGAACACTAAACAAACAGGAATATGTTTTTAAAGAAGTTTATCTTTCAACCGAAAAAAATATAAAATTACCTTCCAGCAATGGACATTTCCCTATCACACATCCTGCCGAAAGCCCCTACAGGGATTTGATGAATTACCGCGATGGACAGTCATTCCTCAGCCTTATACCTACAGAAGAAGGACACCTTTTTCTATGTGCTGCTCCTCTTCAATCACAATATAATAATTTATCCACACAGGCCGAAGTATTTGTGCCTATGCTTTATAATATGGCTGTGACATCGACCGGAAAACAAAATCTTTCTTATATAATTGCAAGTAGAAATACTGTATTGTTGGGAAACCATAAGCCTTCTACAGGAGAGTTTGTATACAAAGTACAGGGTCCAAATGAATTTATTCCCGGACAAACACCAGATAACAACAAGATGGTACTTGATATGGCAGATCAAATCAAGCAAGCAGGTTTTTATCCTATAACCATGGGAGCAGATACAGTTGATATAATTTCCTTCAATTACGATAGAACAGAATCAAATCTTTCTTTGACCTCTGAAGATCAACTTAGTAACACAGACTTACCAGAAGGGGTTAAGCTCAATATAATTGATCAAGATGAACAGGTAAATATTTCCAGCACCATTGCAGAAAAAGATAAAGGAATCGTATTGTGGAAATATTTTTTACTGGGGACTTTATTATTTTTATTTTTGGAAATACTTTTGATTAGATTTTTTAATCGAAATACCCCTATTAGCAAATTGGACCTATGACCATTCTTATAAAAAAAGCCACAATTTTACTTTCCGGAAACCCATATCATGGAAAGAAAATGGATATTCTGATTGAGCATGGTAAAATTTCCAAAATAGAAACCTCTATAGATACTTCAACAGAAAAGGTCATTGAAGGTAATCAATTGTATTGCACCATAGGATTAGCAGATATTGGTACGCATTCAGGTGAACCTGGATTTGAACATAGAGAAACTATCAAATCCCTTGCTGATGTAGCACATGCTGGTGGTTATACCACATTAATTACATTTCCAAATACTAAACCATATATACAAACAAAAGCGGAAATAAAATACCTTATTGATAGAGGAAAAGAATATAGTATCAATATATTGCCCGCGGGAGCACTTAGTCATAACGGCCAAGGGCAGGATATTGCCGAATATATTGACATGCAACGCGCTGGGGCTATTGCATTTACAGATGGATTAAAATCATGTAATAACAGTGGTTTATTACTTCGTGCGTTACAATATGTAACCCATTTTAATGGAACTGTAATTCATTACCCTCAAGATGAGTTTCTAAGCCAGGGCGGACAAATGCATGAAGGCACAAAAAGTACAGAACTGGGGTTAAAGGGCTTACCAGCTGAGGCCGAATTCACTATGCTTTACAGAGACCTTATTCTTCATGAATATAGTGGGTCTAAAATGATTGCTCATGCCATTTCTTCAGAAAAATCCGTCGACCTTGTCAAAAACCACCGGAAAGAAAGAAATAATTTGAGTGCTACAGTAGCTTATTTAAATCTATGTACAAACGATTCTATTCTTGAAGGATTTGACACGCTTTACAAAGTGATTCCTGCTATTAGAACTGAAAATGATAGGTTAGCGCTTGTAAGTGGTATTTCAGATGGCGTAATCGATGCTATAATATCCAACCATGTTCCATTGGAAGAAGACCTTAAAAAGGTGGAATTCCCCTATGCAGCATTTGGTGCTGGTGGACTCGAAACAGCATTTTGTGCGACAATTGATGCTTTAAAAAATCAAGTTAGTTTGGAAAAACTAACTGACTGCTTTACGATAGGCCCCAGAAAAATTCTGAATATTGCAATTCCCGATATTAAAGTTGGTCAGATTGCAGACATATGTGTTTTTGATACGGATAATCAATGGACATTTTCAAACACAAATTCTCTTTCTCCAAATAATCCTTTTCTCCATAGAAAAACCTTTGATTGCAAAATAAGAGCTACAATTATAGAGGATAATGCATTTTTATTTTAAAATTATTGTTTTATCCATGGAATAAACTCAGCTCCTATTCTGATGGCATACCAACCTGCGGGTAAATGAGAGACATCTAAGAATTGATCATCTTTTATCAAAAATACAGCTCTTTCCCTTCCCAAAATATCAAAAATAGCTCCTTTAGTTAATTCAGACATTCCAGTTGTTTTTTGAATAGAAATATATTGATCTGCAGGGTTAGGATAAATCTTCCACGCTGACTCATATATTTCCTCACTATTCAAGGCGATTTCATTATTTTTCCTAAAGGTAGGATTTTGAATAAAAAAAGGACCTGTTCCATTAGGGACTCGGGCATAACCCTTATTTGCTATTTGTTGTCCAAATTCGAGCCGCTCAATGATAGCTCCTGAGGTATCTGAAAGTATTAGCACTTCACCCGATGCAGATAATTTGAAAGAAGCGTGTAATGGCCCGTCTGATTCATCTTCATCAGCCCAAATAATTGCATATGCTCCTCCTGGTATTGTTGTTTCGGCAGGAACCCGCCATTTTTTTATGTTAGAATCATCATCACTTAAAAAGTATCCCCCAATAGTGATGTCCTCCTCTCCTTTATTAAAAAGCTCTATCCAATCTTCCCATTGACCAGCTTCATCTTTAACGGTTGATGTATTTTGTGCCATAATTTCGTTAATAACAATACCGGAACCAATAGCTGTATTTGTTGACACTTTATATACAAAAACATCATGCTCCGCACCTGTAGGTAAATATGACCTAGTTTTAGCATTATCTCCGGCAATGGCTTCAATATAATAGCGCACTAAAGTCCCAGAATCAAATCCAGGAATTGATGCCCCAAATATACGATCACCTGCAAGCCCATCTCGATGCAATCCGTCGTCCAGCATTTCTACGGAGGTGAAATTTCCGGTTAAGCCCGAAGCATAATATAACTTAACGGCACTAATACCATTATTCGAAGTCACTATTGCTTGTACATAAGACTCCTCAAACTTTTTAGGGGCTTCATAAAGGACTCCTTCTCTGTTATAATAGGAAGCCTTAGTAATTGAAGGTGCAATTACATTTACTTCGCTA
>JAUMBJ010000011.1:6601-14302 GCA_032115755.1 Saprospiraceae bacterium | reverse complement strand
TTGAGGATAGCTTGTTGTGTACTGACTTGTGGGATATAATTTTTTAGTATCCGAAGCAACCTCTCCACCAATCTGTTCATGTAAATTTTGGACATGTCGTGTTACCTCCTCTGTAGTGAATACCTCCTGTAATATAGTCCGGTAATGCGCAAGATAACGCTGTCTGAATTCTGGTACATTGAGCAGCTTATTTAATAGCGGATAATTGATGTTGGATACATTTTTAAAAGGACCCCAGTTGCTGGCCGTTGCAAGATTATTTTGAAAACTCGAGTTTCCGTCATATTCGATCGGAGTAGTCCTGCCTGTTTCAGGTTCATAATAAATGTAGTAATCCATTTTACCCTTCATTACATAACTGTCATCATCTGTGAAAATATTCTCTACAGCTAAAAACCACAATGCTTTGTCGATATCAATAATTGATCTGACTTGATCATATTGAGTCGAAGAAACCTGACTGATACTCTGACAAGCACTGATTAACTTTTCCCATGGTTCTGACACATCAGTAGATTTTAGGCTATAATATTTTTGATATGCTAGTGTATCCGGACCCAGGTAATTCATTCCGGCAGTACCATCACCCCAACCTCCCATAGGTGGGCCCGTATTGTCTTTGGTAGCCCTGAATCTTGGACCATCATTACTTAGAAAATATTCTTCCAAAAACGTTTTATCGATATCCTGCACATTACAATATAAACCCCAATCCTGATTATTCAAATATAATCTTATATAATTTGCTTTAGCTATAGGTGCATACTTCCTTGCCATTCGGGAATATAAAACTTCACGCATAAAGGTGGGGTCCTGATGCGCATTGTTGAATTTTAAATTTTTAAAACCAAGAAACCTCTGATCAGGAATTGTAAAATCAGTCTCTACTGCAAAAGATTTCTTCTGTGAGTTTTGAATCATAGTATAGGAGGTATTTCCTCTAAACCTTACACCTACCTCCATAGTCTGATTTTCTACCGTCATATTTGCCTTAATCGGAGTCTCTGTAGGATAATTCACTGTAAGCTGAGTCCAATAATCAGGTTGTGTAAAATCAAGATACACCTTCCGGATCGTTTTATAATCATATAAACCATCTGGATCAACTGCATTCATTCTAAGCATTCTTCCGTCATCTGAAAATGTATATGATGATGGTAAATTTTGACCATTAAGTGTGATAGTATTCAATACGAAGTATAGAAAGAAAAAGTGTATCCTCATCATTTACATTTTAACTAAAATTTTAATTAATTAAAAGTAAGTCTATTACATGGTTTTTTGTACTCGATAATACTTAAAAAAATTCCAGCGACTGGTATTTAAATTCGGTATTATAAAAATTTAAGACAAGATTTAAAAAATTGTGAACGTAATCCATCAGAAATGCAATTACATCAAAAAATCAAATCAACAAAAGTAGTTTATTCATTTTGTGCGAGTTTCGGACGATTTTTTTAATTTGGAAGCTGCGCGAAATTCCCATGGAGACATTGGATTTGAATCCTGCCATAATCCCCTTCTTTGTTTGCGTGCATTTTTCTCCAGTGAAACCTGATATCCATCATCACTATATTTTGTAAAATGCCATGCATAGCCATCTGCTACCATTTTATAATTTACATTTTCTCCGTTTTCAAAATATGCTATGCCAAGATATCTTTTGTATTTGTCTTTACCTTTTTGGATAACACATACAGTTTTTCCATAAATAAGCTCAGAGAGATGCTTTTTGGAAGCTTGCCCATAAGGTTGATTTTTTTCTGGTGCGTCAATACCATGCATCCTTACTTTAATCTCCTCGTTGGTATTGGTAAGTAGTGTAAATGTATCACCATCTTGTATTTTAACAACCCTTCCCCTTGTTTCCTGAGCTTGGCCAAAGAAAAATAATAGGCTCACAAATACAAGATACAAGTTGTACATAATCAAGTGTTTTATATAGTATTATTTCGTACCGCTTGCTAGAACTTACTTCAACTGAACAGACATCTTCAAATTTTCAGTCAAAATATCCATTTGTGGCTTTTGCTCTAGCGAATGAATAGAAGGATTTGAACGAATGGGATACAATGCTTTGGCATTAAAATATTTTTCGAGATCAATCTCTATTTCAATCCTTGCTTTAGAACCCTCCTTCACTGAAAATGTTTTGACAAAGTCAAATGGAACGTAAGCGCTATCCCCTCCAAGGTGCAGTGCAAAACCTTCTCCGGGAGTACCGTCATTTTTTAAATCAATTTTTCCTTCGGGTCTAAAAAATATATAACTTTTCCATACAGACCAGTAATTGGAGGTACTACTTAAAACATTTGAAGAAGGAAAATCTTTTGGTTCTTTGGCATTTAATGCTGGAGGCACACCCAGACCAAAACGCAATCCATTATACTCGCCCTCTTCGATTCCCTTCAAAGTGTACACATATCCACCTGCGCCAAGGCTACCCGTATGCGCTTCAGTGACATCAAGAAAATCAATTTCTGTTGTTTTAAATTCTGAAACCTGCCCTGAAGAATTAACTTTCTTTATTAAATTGATATCTGCCACATAAAATGCAAATCTTGTAAAATTTAATAATTCATTTGTTACTGGGTATTTATAGTTTTTAAACATCTCCAGTGGCTCTCCTGAGTAAGTAACCTTAAATACTAAGTCTACATCACCCTTCTTAATGTCTTCATTACAACCATTAAAAAAAAAGGTGGCTCCAATGAAAAATAAAATGGTAGAAAAATATTTGAAGTGCATCATGAGCGTAATTTAACTAATAAAAACACTAAAATTTGCAAAGCAGTTCCATAATCAAAGCATATTAACAATATTACGCATTAATTAAGCGAAAACCTAAGGGTTACTCCTGTTCTGATGGTAGTTGATGGGAAATTTAGTGTCGTTTTCGGTATATTATTGGAATATTCAAAATAATACCTTAAAGCAAGATTTTTATTGACATCATATTCAAGGGTTGGATTGAATGAAATCGTTCTGCTACCTCTGTCGGCCCGAGCATTGCTAAGTCCATCTGTAAGATTAAAGACTTCTGATTGATCATCTCTGTAGGAAAATGCCAAATTAAACTTAAGATCCCTTCCTTTAATATTTGTGGTTCGTTTAATTTTTGTTGGGTCATTGTCAGCTTCCTCTAGAGTTTCTGCTTTCTTTTTCTTATTGCTCTTTTTCTTATTGGTTTTTCCAAATCCTTTGAAATTTTTCCATACGTAACCAGAACCCAAAACGATTTCCGTATTTCTAGCCTCCCTCAACTGGGTTGGTCCTAATTCAAGATTCCTGGAAATCTTGTATTCAAAATCAAGTTTAAAATCTGATTTGGATTTAATACTGATACCAATGACCGGAGCAAATTGTTCACTTATCGCCATTCCAGGAATTTCAAGTCTAGAATAGTAATTATTGTTAGGAGATAGTTCCAGGAAAGGATCCGCCTCGCTCCAGTTAGGTTGAGTTTCAAACCTATTGGCGCGAAGTGTTGACCGATACCCATGCTTTATCGTAATATTTGAAAATATATCCTTGAATGGCTTCAATTTGGACAATCCGTTATAATTGATTTGCCAGTTAGGTTTAGGAATATACGCTAAACTGGAAAATTGTTTTTGTATATCTAGGTCTACTAAAAAAGCATTGGTATTTGTATACGCTGCAATAAATGCAGGAATGTTAACGGCGTTACTCAAAGGTCCATAACCAAATGTATGTCCTGTGGTATCTAAACCAGCCCCCGGGATATTTGGTAAGCGAGCTGAAATTACCTTTCTATTGTCTTTAAATTTATTATACAAATCCTTACTATCCATCCATAAGGTTGCCATAGAAATGTATGATGCGTCAAAAGAACCCATATCATATTTGGCAAGCTGGAGGTACTCTCCGTTAAAGGATGTTTTTGTCCTAAAAACCTCCGTATGATTTTCAGTGTAATTCTTATTGAATGTTACATCTATACTAAAATCTTTAAATGGCTCAATCAATACTTTCACATCGATATTATGCCGTTTGTTTTGAGCTAATGCTGTATTAAAATTATTGCTATTGTTAAACCATTCCTTGTTTTGCTGAAGCCAATTATCCTTTCCAGTCAATCGGGGCTGTACCCCTGCCGCAAAATCAAGACCGGGAGCAGAAAATCCCTCACTTAAGCCCAAAAGTTCTGCATTAGGCATAAATCCTGGTATTTGTGTTCCAAGTTCTTCCCGATAATTTACTTTTACAGAACGCAGTAAAAGTAATGGCCTAATAATAATACGCTCTGCTAGAGTAGGGTCACGAGGCTTATCCTCTTTCTTACTTCCCTTTTCTGTTTTACCTTGGGATTTATCTCCTTTGGCATTGGATAATTTCTTGTCGCCCCCTTCTTCTCCTTCCGGATTAGTTCCCGCTACATCCATACCTGTATCATTTTTACCTTTACCTCCTGCAGATTTTGAATTAGATTTGGCAGAAGAATTATTATTTCTATTGGTTTTTCGCGGCGCTTTTCCGGTTTCTATTCCTTTCAAATATCCCCATTTTCCATAAAGTTTATCAAAGGAAAACGTAGTGTTGATGCTCCTGTTTTGGCCATTCTTAATAATATTACCCAAAAGTGTTGGCTTTTCATCTATTTCAATAAGTGAACCTCCTTCCCATCCATACTCCAGCTTATAATCTGCTGTAGCTGTAATCCAGTTTAATATAGGAATATTATTAAACGGAAGTCTGTAGTTTAAACCTGCATTATGTTTATAAAATTTACTCCTGCCAAGTTTTAATATGTTATTGTTTCTATACTGGCGAGCATATTCTTGAATTGGCACATCAATATTGTTGGGGTTAATTACCTTTCCATACTCGTCAAACCAAGGTCTATCTTCTGGGTTATCTTCAATTCCTCCCTGGCGCAATTCGTCTACAAGCGATGTACTGGATGCCCTGAAATTAAGCCTCAATGCGCGCGACAAATCCCAATCCATAGAATAATTCCTGTCCCAAGTAAATCGTATATCATCAAATCTGTACACTGGAACGTCAGGCAATCTAAAGGTACGATTATTGGTTAGTCTAACCATTTTGGAATTAAAAGAAAAATTGCTTGGAAATAAGCTAAAATTAAAATCACTGATTATCCTAAGTGATTTGGCCTTTATAAATTTAAATGGCTCTATATAGCTTGATTTTCTGTTATAAACATAATCCATTCCAATAGTCTGTTGCACACTTTTATCTTCTGCAAGAATGGGAGTCCTGCGTGTATTTTCTGTAAATGCATACGTAAATGCAAAGTTGCTTGGTGCCCACGGAAGTTTATTATCACCAAATTGTGTTTTTAAATTGGTAACTGCAAAAGTTTTGATAACAGTTTCATCTCTGTTTCTGTCTCTTATTTCTTGTTTTTCAGCTTGAGAACGGGCTTCCGCAATTTTATCCTTTACCTCAATATCGCGATCAAATGCATCGTACTGAGGGATAATTGAAGTCTTAGAATACTGCGCAAATACGGGCGCTTTTATATCAGCCTCCTTGGGAAGTAACTTGCCTGCTTCCAAATTTACCGCCGCATCATATTGGAGAGATTCCTCTCGTTGCCTTTCCTGCAATCGCTGATCCAATGCCCCATATCCTATAGAACTGTAATTGCCTGAGAAATTAAGTTCACCGAGATCTGCCAATTGTATTTGCAATTTGGATTGTGCGGCTACAGCTGCTTCTTCCCTAAAATCCGTCAATCTAAGTTCATTTATCCATACTTCCCCAGATAAAGAGTCCCCAAAGTCCTTGGCTAGACTTCTAAGTCCCACTTGAAATACCTTTACCAATCCAAGGGAAGGATTGCCTTTAATGATAAGGGAATCTCCTTTAGCTGGATCTAATACAATACCATATTCCTGGACAGCAGGAACTCCCGCCCTATTGCGTAATTTTTTAACTTCCACAAGGCTATCCAGGTTGAGAGTAACAAAATTCCTTTTCAACCAAATACTATCTGTAATGCCACCATAATCCTTGTTGGACATTTTTAAAGGTAAAATATATTCGTAATAATTTTCCTTGTAATCTTTACCTAATCGTAACACAAGTGCAAGTTTTCCCTCTTCTATAGGCTTTTGTCTATCCTCAGCATGGACAAACATCTGAAGGCGCTTATATTGGGTAATATCAAGCCTTGCGAGTTTTGTTGCTCCTACCTCACAGCCTTTTTCAAGTCCTGAAAAAACCAGGGACATCGCTTTCTCGTCCTGACGCAATGCAACGGTAGCATTATTGATAATCTGTTGTTGTATACCTTTTGGACTAATATATTTAAATGGAACCCGTTCGCTATTTTCCTGTAAACCTACTTCATCCAGTGTAAATTGGATACTTTTAGGATCCAGCTCTGAGTCACATATATTCGGTACCCTTCTCCATTGACTTCTTAGCAATTGAAATTCTGCCAAACGGAAAACTTTAGGCGTTTCAAAATTGGACAGATACATCCGCATAAACTGAATGGATCTGTATCCTTGCATACCATTGATATTATCCATGTATTCCTGAATTGGAATCTGAAATCTATACCATTTTTCTGTTTGGCCCCCTGTCCCCCTTACTTCAATACTTTGCTTGAAATAGGGCAAATTCTGTATATCCAGCTCCCCTCCGTTATTTCTTATTCTAATACGATATTCATAAAAACTCTCTGCCTTGTCAATGGATTTATTGTTGTTCAAATCCTCTGTGTCAGGATATCTGTTACCTCTGACAAACTGATTGCTAGTCGATTGGGAATTATTGAGTGGTGCATTCCCTTCAGGTCCATTAAAATATTTAATTCTGTCTAGTAAGTTATCTGTAAAAAATTCGCTATTCGGATCTTCGAAAATTTCATCATTAAAAAACTTAAAATCATCTGCTGCCGGATCTGCCAAAACCGCAGGAAGATTATTCATTGAGGTAATCCAGTCTTGAAATTTATTTCGTTCATTATCATTGCTAATTCCATCAAATCCAACATCTTGACCTTTTCCTTCCTGGACGTCAAATCCATTGACTAATGGTATAGAAGTGGTAGCTCTTCCAAATACATTTGGCTGAACAGGGAAAGGCTGTTGAGAAGTCGGCAAGGCATTTTCAAAAAACAAAATTTCATCCTTTATGATATCCTCTGACACATTTCCTAAATTAATAACAATTTCCCCATTTTCATTGGGACTATGCTCACGCCCATCAGGCCTATCCATAAAAGGATTTAGCATCCAGAATTCAATAAATTCATAATTTGCTGCTTCAAAATCAGGATTTTGAAAATATCTCATGATTCCTCCCCATCTGCTTTCCGGATCTCGAAGTTTTAATTTATTGTTGACAATATCCACGCCGGATGTAAAACCAGGATATCCCTCCCTACGATCATAATTATAAGGACCTCTCTCGTCCGGATAAAAGCTTAGGTCAAATGTAAAAAGGTCATTTTGTCCAATAGGATTTTCCCTTAACGGAAAAAGTTCTGTTTGCAGGATTTGTCTCGTATAGGCATTTGTTGCGTCCTGTGAACCGCTGGATCTGTTGACCCCCCTATCCAACACATACCAGGCTAATTTGGCTCTATTTGCCCCATAAATAAGGCTGTTATCCAGTTTTGCTTCAGGAAACCTTGAAGGATTTCTGGTGGTTGGTGTACTTGCAAGTGACCATTGGTTTGGATTAAAACTACCTAAGTTTACG
>JAUMBJ010000011.1:0-6591 GCA_032115755.1 Saprospiraceae bacterium | reverse complement strand
TGAAATGGCTCCTTCAAAATCGTCAATATGTGCAATGCCATTATAATCAAACGCACCATCAATAAAACTATTATGGCCTGGAAGTAGAACGGCTGTTTCTGCGGTAAAATTGATAAGCGACTTTTCCTTTGTGGAATAAAAAGGTAATTTATCCAGTGCTTTGGTAAGCCAAGGAACTTCTGAAGTTAAACTATAATCCAATCCAAAAACTTTATTATTGATAGGATCCTCCCCAATATTAATTTTTTGGGTAAATGGCCGTTCTTTAAATCTCAAAAAGGTCCCTCCAAGAATGGAGTTTTTATTGAAATTATATTCTGCCCGTAATCCTATCATGGTCTTCTGCTGAAGACTAAAAACTGCATTATCCTCAAAGGATACATTAATAGGCGTACCCTGAGCATTATACGTTTCATTTATGATTCTCAATCTTCCTAAGCTGTAATCGATTTCGTAATCTACGCCTTCAATGAGTTGCTTACCGCCGGCTGTTACCCTAACCGAACCTCGGGGTACAAAAGGCCCAAGACTTATTTCACCATTAGTAGCACCCTTTACTTTTCCGCGCATGACAAACTTATTTCTTTCCAGTGACAAGCGTGCGATACTCAGTGTAGTATCATACAATTGCTGAAAGGTATACAGGCTATCAAGTCGGCGATATTCATCAGTTTCAAGAGGTGGTTGTGCGGTTTCTACCAGCAAATTATTGATACTTTCTTTCATTGAAGTACCAAAAGGTTCGAGTATAGGAAATACAATACTACCTGTTTTTTCTATTACAGTCACTCCTGATACAAAATCAAAAATTCCATCCGCCTGAGGATCACCATATCTATTGAGTCGATCCATGTTAAAAACCTGTAATAAAGGAAGTTTTCTAAATCGCTCTTCTGGTATAAATTTTAATAATGAACCGTCATTAAAATCATTTTCGTAATAAATATCAAACTCAAAATCCTGCTGATTCAATTGAGAAGTACGCAGCGGATAGACATTTTTCATCATCAGATCCCACATCGGCGATGTTGTATTCTGATTGATGGGTTTGATGAGTTTGATAAAGTGTAATTTTGGTGGCTCTACCATGGCAGAATCAGGTGATACACCAACAGGGGGCGTTTGATCTCCAAACTGAAGTGAGGAAGCTGAAAGTTGACCTACCTGATAAAGAGTATCACAATTATCTGTATAATAATAATTATAGGCAATTCCCAAAATTTGATTGGGCCTCAATCTGTTATTCAGTGAGATAAAACCAAGTTTTGGATGATACGTGTATTCTGAAGGATTCAGTTTTCTGCCCCTGAAAATTTCAAAATCTTTTGATTGCTGGAGTCCGAATTGCGTTTGTAAAATTCGGGAAGCCTTATCAATATCTACGATATCTTCATTGTTGAGTATTCGGGTATACAGGTCATTTGATGCATTTGTTGGTAGACAATTACCCCTGGCATCCTTTGCAATACAATTTGTTTGTGTATTAATCGGGTTCGAAGAAAAATTTTCTTTTTCAGGCTCTCCAAGGTCTGCAATGGCTGCCACCATGGTACTGTTAAGCTGAAATTCAGGTCTGTCATCGGATATCCAAACTTCCAGCTGAGCTATCTGAAAAGGTGTATTTATATAAGGAAGTCTTGAAAGCGCTTGTTCATAATTCTCCCTGTTAAAATGAGAGATGAAAAAATGTCTGTTTTCATCATATTCGTCCGGATATATTTCAAATTCAGTAACGTTGGTACCATTCTGAATTTTTAGATTATTTGTTCTGGCACGCTGTTGTGAAGCAAGCGCTGTAATTCGTAATCTTGCAAACTGAAGCTCTGTTTTTACACCAAAAAGACTTTGGGCTCCCTTTATTAAATTTCCTCTTAGCGGTAAATTTACATTTCCTGCCTCAATCTTTTTTATAATATCATCCTCTGAAAATGCATCGGAATCAAATGCAATTTTCATGATTCGATCAAAGTTGAAGTTTGCTTGGGTATCGTAGTTAAAATCAAGTTTTAATTTTTTACCAATGGCGCCATCCACATTCATTCGAATAGCAGGAGGCCTTATTTCGGGGATGGATTGCCTTTGTGCCAAAATGGGCAGCGAGGGGTCATTTCGTCTGCTGTAAAGCCAGCCAATACTTAGGTCAACGCTTCCTGTAGGTTTAATATTAACTTCAGACCCACCAAATAATCTATCAACCAGGCTATTCTTAATGTCCACCTTATCCATAGGATCTATCTTACCAGTGGCTGATTTTTTATCTGATTTTATCCCTGCAAGGCTATTAAAATACTTGCGCTCCTGCTCCTTAGATTTCCATTCCAGATACTCCTCAAATGTCATGTAGGTTGGAGTTCGGTAGTATTCATCACCTATTTTTTCCAAGATAATATACTGTCCTGTAACCGGATCATATTCAACTGATTGTTTGATGGTAGATGGGGTAATATCAAAAGGATTGGTATTCTTTTCATTTATAAAATCCCCCTTTCTATCCTTTAGCGGAATTGTATCATTTTTTGAGGGCCCACCTGACACATGGCTAACTTTTATAGTTTTTTCCTGGTAGTTTTCGGGAATCTTATAAGTTTCGCTCATCAGAGATTGAAAAGCAACAATAGAAATTAAGATGACCAAATACTTCCCCCTACGCTTAAAATTCATAATAAAGTCTCCTGTTTTATCTAAATTCCGGCGAAGTTCTTACCGGCACATCGAAGCATAACGCAAAAAGTACAGATGTTAGTATAAAAATGACTAAAAATCATACTAATTCATTTGTTTCAACACATTTTTTATCAAATCTTCAACCAAACTGATGTCCGGCTGCTTGTCAAATACATGTTTGATGTGCTTTTCAACCGCAGCTTTTGGAAACCCAAGTGCCACAAGCGCTGCAAGAGCCTCATCCTTAATGGTATTTGATGCCAATGAAACCTGCTGTATTGTAGGTATATCAACACCTGTCTTCATCACTTTTTCTTTAAGATCGAGTATTATTTGTTTGGCCGTTTTGGGACCAATACCTTTAACTTTACTCAAGGCTACTGCATTTTCATGCAATATTGCAGTCCTCACTTCATCTGGTGTCATATAGGATAAAATCACTCTAGCTGTATTCACACCGATTCCTGACACGGAAATTAGCTGCACGAATAGCAATCTTTCCTCATCATCAAAAAAACCATAAAGAGATTGCTCATCTTCCCGAACGTGATGATAGGTTAATATTTTAATGCTTTCAAGGCTTTCCAGACGGGAATATGTATGAAGGCTGATATTGACATGATACCCAACACCTCCGCATTCCACATAAATATATGTAGGAGTCCTCTGCGTTATTTTACCATTTAAATAAGCAATCAAATTCCGAAATTTTAATTAAATATTTATTTAATCGGCAAATTTATTAAATAATTACCAATACTTATATATTATAATTAATAATAATATAATTATTTTGTAACTGGCAACTCTGTTGAGCAGGAATAAATTGTTAATTGTCAAATAGCATTTTATCCTTATTTTTGCAACAGATTTTATGAAAGAATTACATATCAAATAAGACCAGTCTTCTAAGTCAACCAATGTAGGACGACATATAGAGCATTTTTTAAAATTCATTCATAATTTAGGACAATTTTGCTAATCGTGAAAATAAATCAGATGAACCTTGCCAGATTCACCATTTTTATACTTTTTTCTGCAGTATTGATAAGTTGGAATGCTTGTTCCCCTGCAAATAAAATAAAACAAATTACCGCATCAGACTTTACGGAAGAATTGCTGGATACTATATTCGTAACACCAGATGCGGATGTTAGGGGACCGCGAATAACAAGTCCTTCCAATTATAAGCCCTCAGCGACTATCCATTACGACCTAATACATACCAGTCTCGATCTAAGATTTGATTGGGAGAATCGAAACGTTATTGGAAAAGCCGAACTTACACTAAAGCCATATTTCAAATCACTGCAAAAAGTAACACTTGATGCTGTAAATTTTGAAATTCAAAATATAGTGCTGAAAGGCTCAAATAATCCAATTGAATTTCTGTACGATAGACAAATTTTGACTATTAATTTACCAAGGTCTTATTCACGTAATGAAGAATTCACCCTGTTGATTAATTATATTGCAAAACCATATGAAACAGATTTAAGTGACGCCGATACAGAGCATGGTCTCTATTTTATAAATCACAACGGGCAGTCAAAAGGCCTACCGATGCAAATCTGGACGCAAGGTCAAACTCAAAACAATAGCAAGTGGTTTCCAACATTTGACCACCCTAATGAACGTTGTACTCAAGAAGTAAAATTGACAGTAGATGCTCGATTTAAAACGCTTTCCAATGGAAAACTTATTTCATCAGAACCAAATGCAGATGGTACGAGAACGGACCACTGGTATCAAAGTTTGCCACACCCTCCATATCTTTTCATGATGGCTGTAGGAGAATATCATGAAGAAAAGGAAATGTGGAATAATATTCCTCTTCATTATTTTGTGGAAAAACCATTCGCCCCATTTGCAAAAAAAATATATAATCACACGCCGGAAATGCTGAGTTTTTTTTCTGAAAAACTGCAGTATCCTTATCCATGGGATAAATATGCGCAGATAACGGTTAGGGATTACAATTCGGGGGCTATGGAAAATACGGGAGCTGTAGTTTTTAACGAATTTGTTCAGAAAAACAACTATGAACTTGCTGATAACGACAACGATTATATTGTAGCCCATGAGTTATTTCATCACTGGTTTGGAAACCTGGTTACTTGCGAAAGTTGGGCAAACCTCACCTTAAACGAAGGCTTTGCAAATTACGGTGAATATCTATGGTTTGAATATAAATATGGCAAAGATAGGGCTGACTTCCATCGATTAAATGAACTAATTGGCTATATTTCAGAGGTAATGTCCGTAGGGCCAAGGCCAACCATTGATTATTATCATGCATCCAGGGAGGGTATGTTTGATGCCCATAGCTACAATAAGGGAGGAATGATACTTCACATGCTTAGAAATTATGTAGGTGATGAGGCATTCTTTTTATCGCTACACACATATTTAAAGGAAAATGCATTTACTGCGGTTGAAGTTGATGAATTGCGTATGGCCTTTGAAGATACCACAGGAGAAGACCTTAATTGGTTTTTTGATCAGTGGTTTTTGCAATCAGGTCACCCTGAACTAAGGGTAGAATACCAGTATGATGACATTAAAAAAAACCTAAATGTTAGTATTTTTCAAACTCAGGACACCATTAGTTGCCCAACAGCATTTGTATTGCCTATACATTTAGTCATGGTAATGCCCAATGGAGAAAGAATTTTGAGATCATTTAAATGTGACAAAAGGGAGTGTATAGAAACAATCGAAAATGTAATGGAGAAACCGTCTTATTGTCTCATTGATGGGAAAGCAGATCTGTTGGCAATTATTGATGAAAATAAATCCCAGGAGGAGCTTCTAGCACAGTATCGGGGAGGTAAGTCTTTCATGGAAAAATACATGGCGATCATTAGATTAGAAGATAAAACTCCTGTTCTGGACAACTTACTGCAAGAACCATTTTATGTGTTTAGGTCTGAGGCCATAAGTTATCTGGACGATACTACTGCTGTAAACTACGTCTTAAAACTTCAGGAATTGGCTATGATGGACCCCCATGCAGAGGTCAGGGCACTTGCGTTGTATACACTTATAAATATGGATGATGAATCCGTAAAAACACTGTGCAAGAGAATGCTTGATATGGAAACATCCTACACAGTCATGAAAGTTGCGCTTGAGGGACTAAAATATTTTGATCTGGAAGATGCCATTACATATGCAAAAAAGATTTATCCGGATGCATCCCCGGATATGGAAGAATTTCTAATGGAAATCTTTGCACAAAGTAATGATGAAAGTTTATCCGACATTTTTATCAAACAAATGGAAAATATTAGGGCATCTAAGATAGTCGGAATTACAGAATTATATCAAATATTTCTTTCTGATAAGTCATATTCCTTATTCCAGAAAGTTACTGAAGCTATGACAAACCTTGCTACTCAAAAACAGGTAGAAAAAGAAAGGAAAATAGCAGCAGCAGGAATTATTATAAGCTTAATACAATATATAGAGGAAAGACCTGAAAGCGAAGAAAAGCAAAAAATATTGGCATTCGTAAAGCTTAAGTTCGATGAAATTACATTCAAGGAAAAAAATGAAGAAATCAGAAAAGAAATCGCCCAACCAAATTGGGAAAACATTTTGTCCCATTCCTTGAGAAAACGACCAACCTGGAACACCTTCATGTTTCATATATTCTGAAAGGTTAATCAATAATGGATGATACATATTGATAGTGTCGCTTCCAATATCTTTAAACAAAAACTTGACTAACCAAAAAAGTAGCACCGATAAGTGGTAATGTCTGAGTAGTTTATTCGCTCTTCTAAGTTTTATCGCCTTCTCCGATAAAAAATGGACAGATGCGACTCTATGTTCATAAAATAGGTCAACACTCTTAATGAAGTAAATTTTTTTATTACTTAGCATAAACAACGATTGAAGTAGGAAATCGCACAAATCAAATCA
>JAUMBJ010000010.1:0-2092 GCA_032115755.1 Saprospiraceae bacterium | reverse complement strand
CTTAAAATATTACAGTTCCTCTTTATCCATCAAATCAGGCCGAAGCCTTTTAGTTCGTTCCAATGATTGATCAAAATTCCAACTATCAATAGCAGCCTCATTTCCTGAAAGTAATACCTCAGGAACCCTATAGCCTTTGTAATCTGCAGGTCTTGTGTAAACCGGCGGTGCCAGTAGATTGTCCTGAAAAGTATCCGTTAATGCCGATGTTTCATCATTTAAAACACCCGGTATTAGCCGTCCAATAGCATCGACAATAAGCGCAGCGGCAAGTTCCCCTCCAGACAACACAAAATCACCTATAGACAACTCCAAAGTCACATGCATATCTCGAATACGTTGATCTATGCCTTTATAATGTCCACATATCAACATCAGATTATGACATAAGGATAGCTTATTGGCCAACTTTTGATTGAATGTCTTCCCATCAGGTGTCAGATAAATAATATGGTCGTAAGACTTTTCTTTTTTAAGTTCCGATATGCAGTTATCCAAAGGTTCACACATCATCACCATACCTGCACTTCCACCATAGGCATAATCGTCAACCTGACGGTGTTTACCTATACCAAATGCACGCAAATGTACTAAAGACACCTCAAGTAATCCTTTCGATTGTGCACGCTTTAAAATTGAATGCTCAAATGGACTTTGAAGTAATTCTGGCAATACAGTGATGATATCAATGTGCATATGTGGAGTTACTATTTTGTCTTAAGTATTATACTCCAAAACAGTATGGTTAAAAACTCCTTTATTCATTGATGCCCAGCAACTCTACCTCGAAGATTAAAGTAGCATAAGGCGGAATAACATTCCCTGCTCCACGGTCTCCATAGGCAAGTTCGAAGGGTATAAAAAATTTATACTTATCCCCTACTGACATCAACTGTAATCCTTCGGTCCATCCTTTAATCACCTGGTTTAGACCGAAGGAAATAGGCTGTCCCCTGTCAACAGAACTATCAAAGACAGTACCATTAATAAGCATTCCGTGGTAATGTGTTTTTACTTTGTCCGTCGGCTTTGGATTTGGACCTCCAGGCCCTTTTGTCATGATTTCATACTGCAATCCGCTAGGCAGCGTCACTACTGTAGATTTCTTCTTATTTTCCGCTAAAAAATCTCTTCCTTCTTTCATTTTTTGTTCAGTTGAATATGTGTTTATCATTTTTTCGGCAGCTTGTTTATCAATTAAAAGCGTTCCTCCCTTCAAGGATTCTGTCATGGCTTTTTGGAGTATTTGAATATCTACATCTTTTAAGCCCTGTTTTTTAAGCGTCTCCGCAAGACTTACTCCGGCAGCATAACTCAGTGAATCTTGCTTATTGGAAAGCTTTTGAGCCATAGCAAGCGATGTATAAAAAAGAAATATGGCTAAAAAAAAGCCCTCCCATTTGAAATTTTTCATTATATTATATTTAATGGTTATTATTTTTTCAATTTACTGTAGTTGTCAAAGAAATATGGAATTGTCTCTATGCCTTTATAATAGTTAAAAAGGCCATAATGTTCATTTGGTGAGTGTATATCGTCTGAATCCAGGCCAAATCCCATTAATACCGTCTTCACTTCCAATACCTTTTCAAATAGTGCCACAATAGGAATACTTCCCCCTCCTCTTACAGGAATAGGTTCTTTTCCATAGGTAGTTTTCATCGCCATTGCAGCAGCTTTATATTCAGGTGTATCTGAAGGAGTAACTGCGGCTTCACCCCCATGGTGGGGTCTAACCTCTACTTTAACACCTTTGGGCGCTATACTTTCAAAATGATTTTTAAACAAAGTCGTTATCTTATCACTACTCTGATTTGGAACAAGTCGCATGCTTATTTTGGCATATGCTTTTGAAGGCAGTACTGTCTTTGCGCCCTCACCGATATAACCTCCCCACATTCCATTAATCTCCAATGTTGGTCTAATAGAGGTCTGTTCGAGCACTGTATACCCTTTTTCACCCATGGTAGCCTCTACTTGCAATGCTTTTTTATATTCTTCGAGATCAAAAGGTGCTTTATTCATTGCGGCTCTCTCTTCCATGCTAACTTCGACCACATCATCATAAAATCCTGGAATGGTGATGTGCTTA
>JAUMBJ010000009.1:0-10428 GCA_032115755.1 Saprospiraceae bacterium | reverse complement strand
ATCTGGGATGGCCATGTTAGTGACCTCAAAAAATGGGAGTGTGCACCCGCGCAGGAATATGGAGTTAGAAGTATTCCGCAGACTTTTCTGGTAGGAAGGGATGGCAATATTGTAGCAGTTAATCCTCGAAATGATCTGGAACAACAAGTTGAAAAAAATCTATAGTGTTAACACTGATATATAAGTATTAAAGGAGGGATATTATGCCCTCTTTTTTTTATTTAATAATTTTTAAAAGATATGTGAGATGATGATTATGTGCTACATTTGTGGAGTCAAAATTCATTTCTTATGATAGCATCAATCATTTTAGTTTTTGTATTAGGATATTTGGCAATTGTATTTGAACATCCTCTGAAATTGGATAAAACAGTCCCTGCAATGGCTATGGCCGTAATCATGTGGTCTCTTGTAGCTTTTGGTTTTAATAGCGGATTTTTAAGTGTGATAGATAGCCACGGTGATATCATTAAAATGATTGGATCGGGCGATCCTATGGCAATTGAACATGCACATGATCAATTTACCAATGTTCTATTACACCATATGGGTAAAGTTGCGGAAATTCTTATCTTTTTAATTGGTGCGATGACTATAGTAGAACTGGTTGATTCTCATAAGGGATTTGAGGTTTTAAAAGATTTTATTACCACAAAAAATAAGAAAAAATTACTTTGGATCATTGGAATTATTAGTTTTTTTCTCTCAGCTGTTATTGATAATCTGACATGCACCATCGTTATGGTAAGCTTACTTCGAAAATTGATAAAAGACAGAGAATCTAGATTGATATATATATCCCTGGTTGTAATAGCTGCAAATGCAGGAGGTGCCTGGTCGCCCATTGGTGACGTCACAACGACGATGCTTTGGATAGGTAAAAAAGTATCCGCGGTAGGACTTTCAGAATATTTGATTTTACCTTCCTTGGTTTGTTTTGCCATTCCATTTTTTATTGCCTCCAGATGGAAGGAATGCAATGGCCTTATAAATGAAAATGCTTCAGATGACAATAACAGTGGTAAAGTATTGAGCAGTAAAACAATGCTTTATTTAGGGTTAGGTATGATTGTTTTTGTTCCTATATTTAAATCAGTCACGCACCTACCTCCCTATCTGGGAATGATGTTGAGTTTGAGTGTGGTTTGGTTAGTGGCAGAATATATTAAACCTGAAGAAAACTTAACAGATGAGACAAAAAAATTATATTCACCTCACCGAGCTTTGTCCAGGATAGAATTGTCCAGTATTTTGTTTTTCCTAGGTATACTACTTGCAGTTGCAGCTATGGAATCAGCTGTCATTGATGGAGTAGGTATTTTGAGATATGCAGCAGAAGGACTGGAAAAAGCTATTCCAAATCAGGATATCGTGATTGTATTGTTGGGTTATATGTCTGCTGTTATAGATAATGTACCATTGGTTGCCGCTTCCATGGGTATGTTTGATCTTCCGATGGACGATCAACTTTGGCACTTTATAGCTTATGCAGCAGGAACAGGAGGCAGTATGCTCATAATAGGTTCAGCAGCTGGTGTTGCGGCTATGGGTATGGAAAGAATTGATTTTATCTGGTATCTCAAGAAAATTACACTTCTTGCTATGTCAGGTTATATAGGAGGGGCAATTGTTTTTATAGCCATGCATTCCGTATAAGTCCATACTGGTGTATATGCAGCCAATTATGAGAAATCATTATTTTGAATGGTTTTCCTTTGGTTATGCCAGTTTTATCTTCATTATTACTTTTAATCAGCCTTTTTTTTGGGACACCATCCAACTGGGTTCTAAGCAGGCTTATTTTTTTTATGATAATAATTTCAATAGCTTACTATTGCCCGATGAAATTGACAGCGGTCACTTTCCTTTATTTGGTATTTTCCTTGCCGCATTTTGGAAACTCTTAGGAAAAACCCTTTTTTATAGCCATTTGGCTATGTTGCCAATCAATTTTTTACTCACGCTGGGAATATGTCGGTGGTCAGCACTTTTTTTTAAGGGGAAGTGGCTTTGGGTAATGACATTCCTGCTCCTTGCAGAGCCCGCGTTTACAACACAGATGCAACTTATCTCTCCGGATGTTATACTAATGACAGCTTTTGTTTGGGTAGTATGGGGTATCTATAAAAGAAACAACAGCATATTAATTTTTGCTTTTACAGTATTGTGTCTAATAAGCTTGCGTGGATTACTAATAGGTATGGGCATCTTTTCATTTTTTATGTGGCGTTATTTTTTTAAGCATGAATACAAGCATGGCTATTACAATGATTTAAAAATATCACTGCCCGGGTTGTCGCTTTCGTTGGGATATATGCTATTTCACTGGTATGCTAAACGTTGGATTGGGTTCCATCAAAACTCTCCATGGGCAGAAAGCTTTGTTTGGGTTGATCCACACCAAATGGTCAAAAACATTGCCTTAATCATTTGGAGATTTGCTGATCATGGAAGGATTTTGGTGCTTATTTTTTTATTGTTTGTGTTGTGGATGGATCGTAAATTATTTGTTACAGATGTTAAGATAAGGAATGGTATTTTATTACTTATATGCGTAGCAGTACCCCTTGTCGTGCCCGGTATTGTGTTTTCCCACTTGGCCGCTCATAGATATTATATGCCAATGTATTTTCTATTGATTTTTGGACTGGGATGGATCACATATAATAGCAGTTTAAAGGCCAATATCAAAAATGTTATCGTAAGTTTTTCCTTTATTTCCTTGCTTACAGGACATCTCTGGAAATATCCCAATCATATTGCTCAGGGCTGGGATTGTGTGTTGATGCATAGATCCTATTTTTCACTTCATGAAAAAATGATCGAATTTATGAGAAATCACAACATAAATAAAAATGAGGTTGCCACGTTTTTTCCTTCAATAGCTTCAGCAAAAGTCACCCATTTGAATTCAGATACCACTGCATTTCTGACTTGGAATGATCCAAAAGCCGTTTATGTGTATTTTTCTTCTGTTCATAACGATGCTCCGGATGATATTTGGAAAAGGGTAAAAACTATTAAACCTATTTGGTTTAAAAAGGAAGGTCTTATTCAGGCTGGATTATATAGATTGGACGATATTGAACTTGATAAATAATATCTTGATTGTTGTTGTTTAAAACGGACATGGAGCTTCGATTTTTATCTGCCTACTTGTTATGGGATGCGTAAACTCCAATGATTCGGCATGTAAATACAATCTTTTGGGTAGGTTTTCTGATCCGTTTTTCCTCAGGTCATTGTAGAGGTCATCCCCTAAGATAGGTGCGTTTAGTCCGAGCGGATGTGCACAATGAACTCTCAGCTGATGTGTCCTTCCTTGATGTGGATATAAAACAATTCTGCTCCATTCTTCTTGACTATAATCAAGTTCCCAGTCTGTTTTGGCAGTCTTTCCGAATTGGAAACATACGAGCTGACATGGTCTGTTATCGATATCCACACGTAGTGGAAGTGAAATGGTTCCTTTCCTATCTTTAGGCGTTCCTTTGATCAGTGCAATATATCGTTTAGTGATTTTTCTGTTGGAAAACTGACTTTGTAATTGTTGATGCACTTCTTTTGTTTTAGCGATTAGCATAATGCCGGATGTCGACATATCGAGTCTGTGCACGATGAGTGGTCCGGAAGCGTGCGGATATAATAATCTGATTCGGCTATATACGGAGTCCTCAATTTTTTTGCCAGGCACAGATAAGAAACCTTCTGGCTTGTTCAATGCCAGCAAATATTCATCCTCATATCTTACGGGCAATGGTTTTCCTTCAGCGGGATTAATGAGCATGGGGTCGGGATCCATTTTTAGCCCATTAAGCATATGGGTTAATATCGGTCCACATTTTCCTCGACATGCAGGATAAAACTCCCTGTGTTTTCTGATTTCGGAAGATGGTGATTTTCCCCACCAGAATTCTGCCAACGCAATAGGGGTGTATTTTTTTATAAAGGCATATTGAAATAATTTTGGTGCGGCGCACTCTCCTGCGCCCGAAGGAGGTATTTTTTCTCTGGTGTGCTGAAATATTTCGTAAAGGCTTTTTCGTTGTCCCGAACCATCTAAAAAATTATATTCTTTAAATAATTTTTCCTGAAGTTCTGCTGACATTTCCTTTCTTTTTACTTTAAGTTCTAGTATTTCATTTTCCAGTGGTTCTAACTTGGATTTAATTGTAGAAATTTGTTGGGCTGTTTTTTTCTTGGCATCCTTCCATTCAAAATGATGTCTTGCACTTTCTGCATTTAAATCTTTTTCCAACTGTTGGTAATCTTTTGCATTTAGGCTTGTTTTTTCTTCTTTCCTTTTCTGTTGTCTTACTAATTTGGCATTGGCGTGTAATTGTTTTAATTTTTCAAGGTACATGTTTCCTTCATATGTAGTCTCTTCGAGTGCTTTTTTTAAGGTTAAAAATTGATCACTGGATTCTAATAGAGTAAGCTGTTGATTTATTTCACTGATTAGTTTTTCTCCCTGTCTAAAAAAACCGGTTTCTTCCAATATATCAAATACGGGTGGCACAAATCCCTTAATATGCATACCTTCTTCCAGCCTTCCGGAAAAGGCGCTTAAAAATCCGAGTCTTCCCTGTCGGTCTTTAACTACAAGTACCCCAAACATTTTTCCAAGTCCCTCCACGCCTTTTATTCCGAAGTTGTGTTTGATAGAATTTTGTTGCTCCAGATACTGTATGAGTTTCTCAGCAGCAAGGATGGCCACAGGATGTGGTGTGTAGTGTAAGGGGTAATTTAACCTGTCCGGTAGTACAATTCCCTCTTCATATGGGAAGAGCGGGTTGAAACATTGATCTTCCTGTTTTTCGGACATTTTTAATTGTATATTTTTAATGACGTCTCTTTTGTAGTACGTCTAAAGTATGGGCGTAAAATTATCACTTCTTTCCTATAATTAGTGGGGTATGATAGGTCATTTTTATTTTATACGTCCGAGCAAGAGGTTTTAGCGTTGCATCATGATAGTAATCTAATTTTTTGCAGAAAGTATTGTTGTATGGAAATTAATAGTATTTTTATGACGTAAAAAACGACATTATAAAGACGCAAAAAACGACAATACAAAAATATCCCAATGTACCTCAATAATCATTCATACTTCAGTCTGCGGTATGGTACTATACCTCCTGAACAATTGCCTGTAATTGCCAAAAGTTATGGTGTAGGTACATTAGTACTTACGGACATCAACAATACCTCGGGTGCCTTTCAGTTTTCACAGGCTTGTCGCCAGGAAGGCATTAAGCCGGTACTCGGCATTGAATTTCGAAATGGCAGAGATTTGTTGTATGTCGGAATTGCCCGAAATGATGAGGGCTGGCGTGAATTGTGTAATCTGCTGACTGACGCTTCGCTTTCAGGTAAACCACTGCCTGTTGAAGCACCTGAGTTCAGACATGTTTATATTATATATCGAAAGCTACCCAAAAGCATCAAATTATTGAGAGAATGGGAGTATGTAGGCGTACGCCCCGAAGAGGCAAATAGTCTGTTTACGTCGTATTTACGGCATCATATCGATCGTCTGGTAGTATTTAGTCCGGTTACATTTACTGATCAGGATAGTTTTCGCGTACACAAGTTGTTGCGGTGTATTGACCTAAATACAGTTATTGGACGTTTGGATATGCGCGATTGTGCCCGATCTGGAGAGATGTTTTATTCGCCCGGGCATATTGAAGGTATATTTGAGGCATATCCGCAAATTTTAGAAAATACACTGCAACTATTGGACAATTGTCACACAGAGATAGCTTCTTCTTATGAGCACAATCGTAAAACTTTTACCGGTGATAAGGCGGATGATTACAAGCTACTCACCAAACTTGCCACTAGCGGTTGTCGACGACGCTATGGTGATCGACATCAAAAAGCAATGGAACGGACAACAAAAGAGCTGCGTATCATCGAACAAATGGGGTTTTGTGCCTATTTTCTCATTACTTGGGATATAGTGCGATACGCACATAGTGCCGGATATCACCATGTAGGCAGAGGTAGTGGTGCTAATTCCATAGTTGCCTACAATCTGGGTATTACTGATGTAGATCCACTCGAATTGGATTTGTACTTCGAGCGATTTATTAACCCTCATCGCAGTTCGCCTCCTGATTTCGATATTGATTTTTCCTGGAATGAGCGTGATGATGTTACAGATTATATTTTCAAGCGCTATGGCAGGGATCATACGGCATTGCTGGCAACCTACAATACATTTAAAGGCAAATCTATTATTCGCGAATTAGGAAAAGTTATGGGACTTCCCAAAGCGGATATTGATATGATGATTGAAGATCCCCTGGCTTCTGAAAAACATCACCCTTTTGCCCGGCATATTTTTAAGTATGGAAAAATGATTGAAAAATTTCCGAATTACCTTTCCATACACGCCGGTGGCATTCTTATTAGTGAGCGCCCTTTGCAGTATCATACTGCTTTACAGTTGATGCCAAAGGGTTTTCCTATCGTTCATTTCGATATGTACGGCGCGGAAGATTTGGGATACCATAAGTATGATGTGCTTTCACAACGCGGACTTGGTCATATCAAGGATGCTGTTGAGCTGATCCGGCAAAATCAAGGCAAAGCAGTGGATGTACATGACATACCTCGAATAAAAGAGGATCCCGCAGTTCGTGCGAGACTTCGTTCCGGACATTGTATTGGCTGTTTTTATATTGAATCTCCTGCAATGCGCGGACTTTTACATAAGCTCCGTTGTGACAATTACGTACATCTTGTGGCCGCAAGTTCTATCATTCGCCCAGGGGTAGCGCAGTCTGGTATGATGCGTGCCTATATTGAGCGATTTCACAACCCCGAAAAAGTAATTTATTTGCACTCGGTATTTGAAGAACATCTCAGTGAAACATTTGGCGTTATGGTGTATCAGGAAGATGTCATGAAAATTGTACATCACTTTTCAGGTCTAGACCTCGATGAATCGGATGTACTAAGGCGGATTATGACCGGTAAAAAAAAGAGTTCTGACACGTTTCGGCGATTGCACGAAAAATATTTTTTAAATTGTAGGGCGCGTGGTTATCCCGAAGATCTCATTCAGGAAGTATGGCGCCAGATAGAAAGTTTTAGTGGCTATTCATTTTGTAAAGCCCATTCGGCAAGCTTTGCTGCAGAATCATTTCAGAGCCTCTACCTCAAGACGTATTATCCGCTGGAATTTATGACGGCAGTTATCAATAATTTTGGTGGATTTTATAGTACCGAACAATACATCCACGAAGCCAGAATGTGTGGAGCTGTTATCGAGGCGCCATGTATCAACAATAGTTGCTATCTTACCAGCATAACGGGAAAGGTAATATATGTTGGATTTATACACATCGCCGAACTCGAGCACAAAGTGGCGCAATCAATTGTAGATGAGCGGCAGCAGTATGGGGATTACAGAAGTCTTAAGGATTTTGTCGCCCGCGTCCAAATATCCCGGGAGCAGCTGGAAATATTGATTCGTATTGGTGCATTCAGGTTTACTGGAATGAATAAATATGAACTGATGTGGGAGAAGAATGCCGTATACAGTCCTGCCATTAAACAAGTGCAGGGCCCTGCTATTTTTGATACAGATGCGGAAGTCTTTGATTTACCACAGCTTACTGAATCTCTTTTCGAGCAGGCATTTGACGAAATAGAGCTTTTGGGGTTTCCCTTATGCAGTCCATTTGATTTACTCAAAACAGCCTATCGTGGAGATGTCAAAGCTTGTGATTTAATATACAATACCGGAAAGACAATACGCATGGTCGGTTATTACGTGTGCCGCAAGTTTGTAACCACTACCAGGGGAGATCTGATGAATTTTGGTACCTGGACAGATGCTGAGGGCCACTTTTTTGATACGATACATTTTCCTCCGACACTTGCACAGTATCCCTTTAAAGGGAAAGGGTGTTATCTTATTATGGGTAAAGTTGTCGAGGATTTTGGTTTTCCAGGTATTGAAGTTGTAAAAATGGACAGACTTCCCTATGTGCCGGATGAACGTTACTGATACAAAATTATGCTTACCAGAAAAAAGTTTGAATGTAGTCCCAGATACTGATTCTATATTTAAAACCGGCAAGGAGCAGCGCAGCCAGTATAAACCATACGGCTACTTTAAACTTTTTTAAAAAATAATTGATCCTCACACTTAAAGGTCGATAATATTGCTTTCGTTGGTAGGCCATGGTTGATCAGGTACCCTTTAGTATTACAAAATCTTCGATGCCTTTTCGGTCAACGACACCCACCAGAAAATTTTCATGTTCCACACCTACAATAGCCCAACCTTTTTCTTTCATAAGTTCCATGAGTTTGTCTAGCGGGGTGTTATAGGGGATAATACCGAATTTCTCACTCATACGCTCTCCTACAGTCAGATGCTTGATGTTTTTTCGTATGGCGTCCCGCACGAATAGCTCGGGAATTGAACCGATAATATCACCATCTTCATTGAAAACCAAAAAATTTTTTTCTCCGGCCCGGTAGTACAACTCTGCAAGTTTGTTATAATCGTCTGTTTTTGTGACCTGAGTAAATTTGTCTCTCATGATATCACCTGCTTGCGTTTTATGAAGCATGGAAGAAATTCTGAGATTTCGGTACTCCATTCCAGCCATCATAAAAATGAAAATACCGATCAGGGATAGTGAAAGTTGTTGACCGAGAATGCCAATAATGATAAACCCAATGGCTATCACCCTGCCAATATTGGAGGCTATTTTAGTTGCGGCTACTTTATCCATGTTCATGGCAAGTATGGAGCGCAGTATCCGGCCACCATCCATAGGAAATGCGGGAACAAGATTAAATGCAAAAAGAGCCATATTTACGTAAGCAACATTTCCAAGAAATTCGAGGGGTTTGTCAAAGTTAAAATTGTCAATATCTGGCCATCCTTCATTAAACCCCAACTTGAGGATTGCAGTTAATACAACAGCAATGACAACATTGACCATAGGGCCGGCTATAGCAATTAGCAATTCTTGGGATGGTTTGCTGGGCAATTCCTCTAATCTGGCAACACCGCCAATAGGAGAAAGAATGATGTCCTGAGTTTTAACTTTAAACCTTCTCGCCATAAGCGCATGTCCGTATTCATGCATGACAACACAAACAAAAACACACATAAAAAATAAAATAAAACCAATGGTTTGTTTGGTGTCCAGGCCATTTCGATAGGCAGAAATAAGCAAAAACACAAGCAACAAACCAAATGTCCAGTGTATTTTCACAGGAATACCAAAAAAGGTCCCAACCTTAACTGCGCCACCTGAGGCTTTTATTAGTTTTTTACTCAATTTCCTCCAATTTTCCACATAGGCTCATATAATTGCCCGTTTAAAATATTTCTGCTTATCACGATTCGCTGCATTTCTGAAGTACCCTCATAAATTTGGGTAATTTTTGCATCACGCATCAATCTTTCTACGTGGTATTCCTTTACAAATCCATACCCCCCATGCACTTGTACAGCTTCAACTGTATGTTTCATAGCAACTTCAGAGGCATAAAGTTTGGCCATGGCTGCTGCTGAGGCGTAATCCATACCCTGATCCTTTAGCCATGCAGCTCTATAGACCAACAATCGGGCTGCTTCAATTTCTGTAGCCATATCAGCAAGTTTAAAGGCTATTGCCTGATGCTGACTGATGGGTTTGCCAAACGCTTCTCTTTCTTTAGCATATTTTACAGCGAGTTCATAAGCCCCTGCAGCGATGCCCAATGCTTGGGCTGCAATGCCGATACGCCCTCCGGATAAGGTTTTCATAGCAAATTTAAATCCGAAGCCATCCGTTCCGATCATGTTTTCCTTGGGCACCTTTACATCATTATACATGATGGTATGGGTGTCAGACGCTCTAATTCCAAGTTTATCTTCTTTAGCACCTATGACTACGCCAGGCCACGATTTTTCAACAATAAAAACATTAATGCCGTGGTGACCTTTTTCAGGATGTGTTTGTGCAATGACCAGATGAAGGCTTGAGGTTCCTCCATTTGTAATCCAGTTTTTAGTTCCATTTAGTAAGTAATAATCTCCCATATCAACAGCCGTAGTTCGCTGACTCGTTGCATCACTACCTGCTTCAGGCTCAGAGAGACAGAATGACCCAATCCACTCGCCGCTGGATAACTTAGGTAAATATTTTTCTTTCTGGTTTTCTGTTCCAAAGGTTTCAATACCCCAACAAACCAGTGAGTTATTGACCGACATAATTACGGAACAACTGCTGTCTACTTTGGAAATTTCTTCCATAGCCAAAACATAAGATAGCGTATCCATTCCTCCACCTCCGTATTTCGGATCCACCATCATACCCATAAATCCAAGCTCTGACATCTTTTTGATCTCTTCCTTGGGATACACCATGTTTCTGTCTCTATCTATTACTCCAGGCAATAGTTCCATTT
>JAUMBJ010000008.1:0-15678 GCA_032115755.1 Saprospiraceae bacterium | reverse complement strand
GAAGGGCTTCCGGGAAAACGTTATTATGGTGGTTGTGAGATTGTTGATCAAGTCGAACAGCTTGCAATTGATCGTCTTTGCGAACTATTTGGTGCTACATGGGCAAATGTTCAACCTCACTCGGGAGCTCAGGCCAACGCAGCAGTTTTTTTGGCATGCCTTCAACCCGGTGACAGCATTCTTGGATTTGATTTATCCCATGGAGGCCACCTTTCCCATGGCTCTCCAGTAAATTTTTCGGGAAAGGTATATCAGGCAAATTTCTATGGCGTAGAGCAAGAGACTGGAAGGATAGATATGGAAAAAGTTGCCTCGAAAGCACATGAAGTCAAACCAAAACTTATTATTTGCGGGGCATCTGCTTACTCAAGAGACTGGGATTATAAAAGATTCCGGGAAATAGCCGATGAAGTAGGAGCATTGTTACTGGCTGACATTGCCCATCCTGCGGGCCTTATTGCTGCAGGCCTTCTCAATGACCCATTGCAGCATTGTCATATTATTACTTCAACGACACATAAGACATTAAGGGGGCCCAGAGGAGGTATTATTATGATGGGCAAAGACTTTCCAAACCCATGGGGTAAAACTACGAAAAAGGGTGAACCAATAATGATGTCAGCACTACTTAACAGCGGAGTTTTCCCCGGCATGCAAGGGGGACCATTGGAACATGTTATTGCAGCAAAAGCTGTTGCTTTTGGTGAAGCGCTGGATCCTTCATTCAAAGCCTATGGTAAGCAGGTTATTGCCAATGCGCAGGCTATGGCCGACGAGCTGGTTTCTAGAGGCTATGAGATTATTAGTGGGGGCACGGACAATCACCTGATGCTAATTGATCTGAGAAGTAAGTTTTCGGATCTTACTGGCAAAGAAGCAGAAAATGCCTTAATCAAAGCTGACATCACCATCAATAAAAATATGGTTCCATTTGATTCCAGAGCTGCTATGCTAACATCAGGAATACGCATTGGTACCGCAGCAATTACTACCAGGGGATTTAATGAAAACCATTGCCGTCAGACGGCAGCATGGCTTGACGAAGTAATGAATCATGCTAATGACGACAAAACTATTCAAAGTGTCAGAGGGGAAGTACACAAGTTTATGCAGCAGTTTCCACTTTACTAAAACAAAGTGAATTGGAAATAAAACATATTCCCTTTAAGGAAATTGATAAAAATAAATGGAATGGGCTGGTTTATCACGCTCCGAATGGGCATCCGTTTGGATTTCACTGGTATCTAAAAAGTATATTTAAGTCGTTTGACATTCTTATAGAGGGTGACTATCAATCCGGAATGCCTCTAATAACTGCACCAAAAACTTTGGCTGTGGCCCGTTGCCTCCCGTCCCTTGGGTTATATACGGTAAACAATTTTTCCGCATATCGTATTCAACATTTTTATGATGCATGGAAAATACATAGTGGCAATCCTCCAGGCTATCCTTTTAATGAGCAAATGAAAGTTAGTTTGGATCGACAACTACCTCTAATGGAATGGTTTAGTTTACCTTTGGGAAAATCTTATGAAGGCATGTATGCATCCTATCTGCCAGAAATGCGTAAAGCACTTGATGGAATTTCATTAAAGCAATATACTTTTACATCAAATGAAAAGCCTGAGCGTTTGCTAAGTCATTATGTTGAATCGTCTGAAGACAAAAATATGTATTATCGGATAATGTATCATGCCCTTCAAAGAGGTATAGGATTTTCATCGGTTGTACAAAAGAAAAAAGAAAAGCCGGCAGTAAGTTTTTTTATTTCAAGCCACAATGGTATTTATGAAATTTACCATACTCCAGATGCACCCATGGAGTCCAGGCTTGTCCTATATGATACTATCATAAAGTCAAATCCCAACAGGGTAGTTACAATTTATTTATTAAATACTTCAAGAGATATTGCTCCAGGATTTGGTTGCCATAAAATAGGTGTTCCGTCAAGCGGTTTGCAGCAATTTTTCAGACCGAGCTGGTGGAATAACATATTTAGCCTTTTTAAAAGCTGAAATAAAAATTAAAATGAATATGTAAAATGATTGCATATTGATTTATATTTACATAAAAGCTTGTATTGGATATTCTCATCATTTGCATAACTGCTTTTATTGCCTCATTATTGACCTTCTTTTCAGGGTTTGGTCTTGGAACTTTGCTCACACCTGTATTTATGTTGTTTTTTCCGGTAGATGTGGCCATTGCTTGGACTGCTATAGTTCATTTTGTCAATAATATCTTCAAGGTGATTCTCGTAGGTGTGCATGCTGATGGTGAAGTCATGATTAAATTTGGAATTCCTGCAATTATTTTTGCCTTTGGAGGAGCCTGGGTTATGTTGATGATTCCCGGACAATATATCTTTTACAGTTATACCATTAATGGCAGTCATTATGAAATTACAATATTAAAATTTAGTATAGCTATGCTATTACTTGGTTTCGCTCTGATTGAATTTATTCCACACTTCAGAAGTTTATCATTTCCTAAGAAACTTATGCCGCTTGGTGGTGCATTAAGTGGATTTTTTGGTGGCTTATCGGGCAATCAGGGTGCTTTAAGGACTGCCTTCCTTATAAAAGCAGATTTGACCAAAGAAGCTTTTATAGGTACAACCGTCTTAATATCCACATTAGTGGATATCTCGAGACTCGGTGTATATAGCTCTAGGTTTGCCGATATAGTTGTATCAGAGGGTATTGGCCTTGTTTGGTATGCTTGTGGAGCTGCAGCAGCTGGCGCCTTACTTGGAAGCATTCTTCTTAAAAAAGTAAAAATGCCTTTCATACAATCACTGGTCGGTCTCGCACTAATGGTGCTTTCTATTGCTATGATGACTGGTTTGGTTTAACTAACTTTCTGATATCTATAATATATTATATAAATAAGGTAACCCATATCCAATTTGTTGGTTTAATAACAAGTATTTTATAAAAATTTAATTGGGAAATAGAATCAAGACAGTGTTTAATGCCCCGCATTATTAAATTTTGCATTGGCTTTGACCATATAATTACCCTTTTAAACCCTTAGTTTATACATAGAAAAGGTGCCGTCCTCACATCGACCTAATTTCAGACAAATGCCTCCTGATACAATATTGGTCTTGGATACTCTTCCTTAAAGACACATTTAATGACATCAAATGCTGTGATCACTCCTTTTAGTTCTCCATCCAGATTGACAATCGGAAGAGTTTTAAAGCGCTTGTCTGCAAATAACTCAGCCGCTGTTCCTACTTTGTCCTTAGGCGTTAAGCGAATTACTTTTGTAGTCATCACATCTTTAACTTTCAAATGCCCGGTTCCCTGACTTATTCCAGATTTCCATAGATCATAGGATGTCAACATACCAACCAATTTACCGTGATCTACAACTGGAAGTTGCTGCATGGCAGAATCCATCATTAGTGCGGTAACCTCTGCAATAGTCTGATCAGGATGTGCCACTATCGGATTAGTGGTCATAATTTTACGTACTTCTAAATTCATCATAGCCAAAGTATTTTATTGTTTATAAATAATATTTTACTTATTATAATTTTTATTTTATCTTTAGCGAGAAACGAATTATACAAATATATCTTATTTTTTAGAATAATGTATTTTTTAAAAAATAATTATTATCATATTGGATAATGATGTAAATCACATTACTGTTTTTTAAAACCTATAAAACAAAAAACACTTTCAAGAACGTTCTTGAAAGTGTTTTATCAATTATTTTTGTCCAATAAACCTGTATCGATTTTTTAGGACTAATCACAAGTTTTATTATACTAGGGAAATACACCTAAGGTCATATAGTCATTAGCCACTTTTTCAAGTGCATTGACAAATGCAGCTGATCTTAGGCTACGCATTTTAGGCTGGTTTCTCCAATATACCTCCATGATGTTCTCATAGGCATTGACCATAGTTTCTTCAAGTCCTGAACGTACGAGATCAATTTCATCGGCACCCCTAGCCAGGACTGATTTTTCAAGACTGCTAATCTTTTTACCTGTTAGTTCTTCCACTTTGTCAATCAAACCATGGTAAGTATTTTGATTGAATCGCTTATCCATACGTCCGAATCTCATATGTGATAAGTTTTTCAACCATTCGAAGTAAGAAACTGTAACACCGCCAGCATTGGCGTACATATCTGGAATGATGACTACCCCATTATTCAGTAAAACTTCCTCAGCTTCAGCTGTTATGGGTCCATTAGCGGCCTCTACAATCAGCTTGGATTTTACGAGGTGTGCATTTTCTATAGTGATGACAGATTCCAGCGCTGCAGGGACAAGTATATCGCATTCAATTTTTACCCAATCGCCTCTATCAGGAAGTGTTGTTGAGCCAGGAAATCCTAAAATAGTTCCATGCTGTTTTCTATAATCAAGTGCAGCTTGCATGTCAATTCCATCTGCCTTATATATAGTACCTTCCATTTCAGAAAGTCCAATTATTTTGACATCTCCTTCTTGCTGGGAAATAATTCCACCCCACGAGCCAACGTTACCCATACCTTGAATCACCATGGTTTTTCCTGCAATTCCTTTAGTTGAGCCAATTTTAGCGACCATCTTTTCGTCATTGAAAAACTGTCGGGTTGCATAATATACGCCCCTACCTGTCGCCTCACTTCTGCCACGAATTCCACTTTGATTTACGGGTTTACCAGTGACACAACCTGCAGCGTCTATTTCTCCCCCTTTGAAAGTCTGGTAAGTATCGAGAATCCACGCCATTTCGCGCTCACCAGTTCCATAGTCTGGTGCAGGTACATCAATAGAAGGCCCAATGAAGTTTTTGCGTATTAATTCAACAGTATACCTCCTTGTAATTCGTTCTAATTCCTCTGGCGTATAAGATCTTGGGCTGATTTTTACACCTCCCTTAGCTCCCCCAAAAGGAACATCTACTATAGCGCATTTGTAAGTCATTAGGGCTGCAAGGGCCATTACTTCGTCCTGGTCTACAAGGTGACTAAACCTGATTCCTCCTTTAGTGGGTAAGCGGTGATGACTATGTTGAACCCTGTAGGCTTCTATCACCTGGTATCCATCACCTATGTGTACAGGAAAATTCATCTGATATACCGCGTTACAAACTTTGATCTGCTCCAGCAGGCCGGGATGAATATCTGTGAAGGCAGCTGCAACATCAAAATTGCGCTGCACACTTTCAAAAAATCTGGCTTGTTTACTACTGCTCATGTTTAATTTGGTTTTCTAATTTGGTTATTTTTCGGTCGAGGCGGTACAAAAATACCGCTATTCCCAGAAATAAAATACATATAACAACTACAACAGAATAAATCTTACCGGTACTTCTTAAAAAGTCTTCTGCTCCCTGTGCCAATAGTGGAGTACTAAACAAGCATACCGTTAAAACTCGAAAAAATGAATTCATATTTTAATTTTATCTGGTGAGTATATTATCCTTAATTCGCATTGCCCTAATCATTAACTGACTCATCCATAATCCCATGATTGTCAGTGCTATGATTGATGGATAAAAAAACATACGCAATGTATTATCCAAATCTTCGCCACCAAGGGCAGGGTTGCCACCATTTCCGGGATGTAGACTATCCGTAAGTCTGGGAATGACAAATACGAGTGGTATCAATGCAGTGAAAGCAAATATGCTAAATCCCGCAGAAAATTTGGCCCTCCTATCCTGATCCTGATGCATACCCCTCAATACAAAATAAGCAAGATAAATCAAGAGTGCGACAGCCGTCATATTTAATTTTACATCATTAGTCCAAAAAGTATTCCAGGTAAATTTTGCCCATACAGAGCCTGTCAAAATACCAAGAACTCCATACATTACGGCTACTGCAGTAAATGAAGAGGAAATGATATCATCATCATAATTACCTTTGCGTAAATATTTTATAGCATAAACCACACCTATCAGAAGCAAAATAAACATGGCAAACCACAGTGCTACATGGAAAAAAGTATTTCTGATAGTTTCATTTAAAATACTCCTGTAAGGAAAAAATATACCTTGCCGCTCATGAAAAACAATATCAAAGTTATTTTTCCACTCACCTGAAAGAGCATCGGAAATTACTGTTTTAGCTGAAACAAAAAGTGCAGCAGGTTGAATAAAAACACCGTCAAATTCATTGTCAAGCACCAAACTCAAGGTATATACCTGTGCAACTGATGGGAAAGAATCAGGCAAAACAAAAGCAGCTTTTAATTTTTTCTGGCTTAATGACCTTATAGAATATGCTTTTATAAGATGATTGCTATCCAGCTTTAGCCAGGCATTACAATTTTGGGCATCTGTAAAATGCGTATTATATCCAGATATTTCAAGTACCACTGTATCACCGGCTACTGCATTGGAAGGTGTTATAGCTGTTACTCCCGGACCAAGTGGCACAAGCATACCTCCGATGAGAACATACAGAAAAATGATTATGCCTGAAGCCTTCCACCAAATTCCGTTTATCAATATTGATGATTTATTTGTCATTTATATTGTGTTATGCTCTCCATAAAACTGGAAACAATAGAAAAATACTTCCTAAAAATATAGCGTTAATCCCTACTAGTAACAAAATGTCCTGATCAACAGATGTATCCTGAATGAGTCTGGCACTGACGGTAGTAATTTTTAACATCAACAACATAATAGGTAAAACCAATGGTATGGCAAGAACAGACATCAGGGTACTGCTGCTATGTTCTGAAGCGGCAATTAGTGATACAAAAGTAAACACTGTTGAAAGCCCTGCAAGCCCGAGCATTGATCCCTTGGCAAATAACATATAATCCTTTACGGGCATCCCCATGAATATAGACATAAACAATAAAGTAAGGCCAAAAAGTAAAACAATCATCACGAAGTTATACAACCATTTAGCCAGAAGCAAATCGTTGGGATCAAAAATGGTGTAATAATAAAAATAAGTCTCTTTTCTTTCCTGCATAAAACTTTTCACCGTTGCCTGTAAACCGGCAAACAATGTAATAACCCAAAGCATAACGGACCATTCTAATCCTGTAAGGTTATTGAACACTTTATAAATTAGGTAAACCAAAGCAGAAGTAAATAAAACTATTCCTCCCAAAGCATATTTTTGCCTGAATTCGACAGCAATTTCCTTAAGAAATATGTCTTTTATTCTTCCGGCATGCATATCATAAATTATGATACAAAGGTAGATAATTTTTATTTTATTTGGGGCATTCGTATTATTTTTGGTTTATGCTATTGCTACAATAACTAATTAAATTAACAGCAACATGTCGTCATTTTCGGGCTACCTTCAACTGGGAGTTGACCATATTCTGGATACTCAAGGATATGATCACATATTATTTATCATTGTACTAAGTGCTATTTATCCAATAAAAGCCTGGAAGAAAATTGTGATTTTGGTGACTGCGTTTACCATAGGTCATTCGCTGACACTTGCACTTTCCGCATTAGGCCTTTTGCAAATAGATGCCAATCTAGTAGAAACACTTATTCCTCTGACTATTATGGCTACAGGAATAATTAATGTGTATAAAATTTATACAGGCAGCATTGAAGAAGGTAACATATACTTAAATTACATCCTGGCATCAGGCTTCGGTTTGATACATGGCCTAGGATTTTCAAACTACTTTAAAGCAATATTGGGTCAAGAGGTCAGTATAATAAAGCCTCTGTTTGCTTTTAATATAGGCGTTGAACTAGGACAGATATTTATTGTCATAGGTGCTGTAGGCATCAGTACACTTTTTATTGAGATGGTTAAAATACCTGCAAAATATTGGGCAGCATTTGTATCTGTTTTGGCTATCATAATTGCAGGAACACTCCTAATTGGGTAAAAACTTTAAAACTCCCTGTATTTTACCTGGCTCAAGAATAACCCCTGAGGTGGTACACTCCAGTCATGTCCAGTGCGCATACCGTGCTGCACAGCAAATTCCGCCTGGCTAAGTTCTAATTTTCCTCTTGCAACCTGAAGACACATGCCAACAATCAGTCTAACCATCCCTCTTAGAAACCTATCTGCAGTAATGTGATATTCCATTGAAAAATCGTCTGTTTGTACCCAGGAAGATTGAAATATTTTACAATTTGTTGTCCGAACATCTGATCTCGTCTTACAAAATGAATTAAAATCCTGATATTGACAAATCATGTCTGCGGTTTTTTGCAATAAATTTAAATCAGGTTGCCCATATGGATAAAAATAGGAGTAAGGAGCGAAGGGGGTTTTTCGCGTATGTAAGTGATAGGTATAAGATCGTGATATGGGACTGAATCGCGCATGAACTTCGCGATCAACTTCAAAAATACTATATACTGAAATGTCTTTGGGAAGATATCTGTTAAGTTTATGCAAAAATGAATGCTGAGTCAAATCAAAATCTGTATCAACGTGTGCATAATAATCTGAGGCATGAACTCCGGTATCTGTTCTTCCACAGCCTGTCACAGGTATGGTTTGACGTGTAAGAACTAATAAGGCTTTTTCAATCGTCCCCTGAACAGTTCGTGTTTCGGGTAAATTTATCTGGCTCTGCCATCCGTTAAAATAAGTACCAGAGTACGCAAGGTGCAAAAAATAACGCTTTGACATAAAGCATTATTAAGCAGCTATTAATTTCTGTAGAGAAGCCTTACTTATTTTATCTTTGGCATATGCCTCATCCACCATAAACTCTTTTATATCCTTATTGGAAGGCATTTCAAACATAGCATCAGTCAAAATAGCTTCGCATAATGATCGCAAGCCTCTGGCACCCAATTTATACTCAAGTGCCTTATCTGCAATAAATGCAATAGCTTCATCTGAAAACTGCAATTTAATTCCCTCTAATTCAAAAAGCTTAACATATTGTTTAATCAGCGCATTCTTAGGTTGCGTCAAAATAGCCATCAGTGTTGGCTTATCGAGAGGTTCGAGGTAAGTAAGAACGGGCAATCTGCCAATAAGTTCCGGTATCAAACCAAAGGACTTTAAATCTTGATGCGTTAAATACTGTAATAAATTTTCCCTATCAATGACCTTCAGATCGTCTTTTCCAAATCCAATCACCTGAGTATTGAGTCTTTTTGCAATGAGTTTGTCTATACCTGAGAAAGCCCCGCCACACATAAATAGAATATTTGAGGTATTGATTTTGACCATCTTTTGTTCGGGGTGTTTTCTTCCTCCTTGAGGTGGTACATTGACTTCTGTGCCTTCAAGCATTTTTAGTAATGCCTGCTGAACGCCCTCACCTGAAACGTCTCTCGTAATAGAGGGATTGTCACTTTTACGTGCAATCTTATCAATCTCGTCTATGTATACAATACCTTTTTCTGCTGCTTCAACATTATAATCGCAAGCCTGTAGTAAACGACTGAGCATACTTTCTACATCTTCTCCCACATAACCGGCTTCCGTAAAAACGGTCGCATCAACAATAGCAAATGGTACATCTAAGAAACGTGCAATCGTTTTGGCAAGCAACGTTTTTCCAGTTCCTGTTTCACCCACTAGAATAATGTTGGCTTTTTCTATTTCAACGCCATCTTCGCTTTTGTAATTCAGGCGTTTATAATGATTATATACGGCAACTGAAAGATATTTTTTAGCTTCATTCTGTCCAATAATATACTGATCCAAAAAAGTTTTAATATCTGCAGGAGTAATACCGGAATGTATATTAAAATCAGAAGTTTTGGCTGATGATTTTACTTTAAGCTCTTCACTAATAATCTCGAAAGCCTGTTCGACACAGGATTCACAAATATGTCCATCAATGCCGGCAATAAGCATTAATGAATCTCTTTTGTCCTTGCCACAAAACGAACACTTAATATTTTCCTTATACTTGGACATACCAGTATATTTTAATGATTAAATTCAATCTTTTTTGACAGGAGCTCTGTCAAGAACTTCATCAACAAGGCCATATGCTTTGGCTTCCTGTGCTGTCATCCAGTTATCTCGGTCGGAATCCTTATTAATCGTGTCAATATCTTTTCCTGTATGACTTGCCAGAATCTCATACAATTCTTCTTTGAGTTGTTTAATGAGATTATAGGAAATTTCCATATCTGAAAATTGACCCTGCATGCCGCCTGAAGGCTGATGAATCATCACTCTGGAATGTTTTAAACAGGTTCTTTTCCCTGCTTTACCGGCCGAAAGAAGTACAGCCCCCATGGAAGCAGCCAGACCTGTGCATATAGTAGCGACATCAGGAGCGACATACTGCATGGTATCATATATTCCCATTCCTGCTATGACAGAACCTCCCGGGCTATTGATAAACATTTGAATATCTCTTTTGGGATCTGTAGATTCCAAAAATAATAATTGCGCCTGAACAACATTAGCCACGTAGTCGTTGACCGGAACACCCATAAAAATAATTCTGTCCATCATAAGTCTAGAAAAGACATCCATACCAACAATATTCATAGGTCTTTCTTCGATGACCTGAGGGGTAAAACCAGTAATATTGGGAGCTGAGGCTTCCATGTACTTTTCAAGGTGCATACTGTTCATGCCTAGGTGCATGACTGCATATTTCTTAAACTCGTCTTGTGAAAACATGTGAAAATAATTTCTAGATATAACAATTTTTTCTCAAAATAGTTATATGTGGTTTGTAAGCTTGTGATTAAGACTTAATCCTGAGCTTGCTCTTCGCTTGCATTTAACTTCGTGATAATATCATTTAACTCTTCCAGTGTTACAGGAACAAGTTTATGACTAACGATATCGCCAATTTTCCCAAACAGCTTATTACCGGCGATTTCAGCTTTAGCCTTATCTACCTCCTGTTTGTTTTTCATATTTTTAGAAACCAATTCATCAAGAAAGCTAGTATCTATTCCAGGATAATTGCGAAGCATTTGTAAATACTTATCTAGAAAATGGTTTTTTACTTCATTTTCTGAAACAGTAACATCAAACTGATGTTCGAGTTTTTCTCTGAGAAGTGATAATCTGGTTCGTCTTAAAAATTCAGGGAAGGATTCATCAATCTGTTCTTGAGTGAGATTCTGGTTTTCTTCTTTCAGATATCTCCGGAGAAATTGTTCGGGAATATCAACATGATTTTCAGTAAATACCCTGTCAACAATATCTTTTTCCATTATCATTCTAGCCTGTCTGTCTGCAAAAGATTTAAGGTCTTTCCTGATAACCTCGCGCAATGAGTCGACATCAGTTACATTTTCATCCCCAAAATCTTTAAAGAAGTCAGCAGTAAGATCTGCTGGATTTAACCTTGTAATTCCTACAACTTTACCTTCAAACAGATTTCCGATTTCAGTAATATCATCTTCCGGCTTTTTAAGGAGATATTTCTCAACGTATGCAGGATCATCTTTCTCAATTTTAAATATATCAAATTGAAAGGTAAAGTCTTTATTTTTTCCCAGAAGGCTTTTTTTAATCTTTTCATCCGCTACATCTGCTACGCGAATCATAAAATCTGTTTTCCAGCCTCCTTCTTTGATATTTTTCCCATCAATTTCTAGTGCTTCAATCTGAAGTACATCATTTTCCTGAATATCTGATTCTACTTCCTCTCTTTTTCCTGCTCTTTTTCGGAAAGATTCTACCTCCTCATCAATCATTTTATCACTGATGGTTACATCATAAAGATTATACTCATCATCAGGATGAATGCCTTTGATATCAAATTCAGGTACAATACCCAGGTCAAATGAAAACTGATAAGATTTATAGCTGGTGAAGTCAAAATCCAAATTAGATTTAAATCCTTCGGTTGGAAGCGGAGAAGCTATATAAGGTATTTTTTCTTGTTCAAGATAATCGAACAAAACTTTTTGCATTGACTTGTTAATGGCGTCAGCAAATAAGTGTCTTCCATACATTTTCTTAATGGTAGTCATAGGTGCCATCCCTTTTCGAAATCCTTTTATTTGCACCTGGGTTCGATACTTTTTTAACTCTTGCTCAAAGGATTCTGTATAGTCCGAAGGTTCCAGGGTTATAAGTAATGTAGTATGAAGCGCGTCTACGTCGTTTCTTGAAATTTGCATGGAAAAGGTTTGTATTTTCTAAATATAGGGGACAGGTATCAACCTGTTGGAATATCTCACAGGAGCGTAAGAAAAGTGCGGGTGGAGGGACTCGAACCCCCACACCTCACGGCACCAGATCCTAAGTCTGGCGTGTCTACCAATTTCACCACACCCGCATTATAAAGCACAATAACCTTTCTTAAAAGGCGGCACAAAGATATGATTTTTTCAGTACATTTCAAAATTTATTTAAAAAAATGGTTAATTGTTTTATTTGAAAAAAGATGTGGCACAATTTCTGTATTTGTTCATGTATGGATATACAGAAAATAAATCGCAGACATTATATGGCTACAGACATGTACTACAGAATCAGTCTTGGCCTTTCATCGAAGTTATTGAAGTATGAAAACGGCATATTTCATTTGGAAATCGTTCTGACAAAAAAATGGGATAAAAATTTTAACGCAACTGCAGCTGAAATTGCATATTCATGGAAAACAAAGCATCCGGAATTATGCAAAGCTATTGGATGCAAGGTATTTATTTTAGATACCAGGAAAAATCATGATAAAAATTTCCTTATACAGAACGGCATTGTCACCTCCTATGATGCCTGCAAGGGGGTGATATTTAGGAAAAACTACTTAAATTAAATTATTTTAAGTCTAAGGTATAGTTGGCTACAGCGTAAACTTCCTCCAGCGTTAGTATTTCTCCAAATGCTGTCATTAGACCCTTACCATTTTGGATGATAGCCATCCGTTCATTTAGTGTAAGTGTTGAAACTGTAAGATCTTTTGAACCGTTTACACCTAGCTTACCATCCTCTCCATGACATACAGTACAATTTTTTTTATAAACTATCGATCCGTCTACAGTATTTTTTGCTTCTGCCACCTGAGACACAGCGTCATTTTTTGTTTGCCCGCACGACACTGTGAACCCCACTAAAATCAGAAAAAATGGTATATAAAAATTCATAATTAATAATTTAAATAATCAACTAACGAAATTTCTTAAACACTAATCAATATATATTAGGACCTATTACAGAAATTTAAAACTTGATAATCAGTCTTTTACATCAAATAATTAATACAAAATGACCCAGATTTGCTGCCTTATTGTTTTAAAATCTAATCAGCTAATCAGAATCGGCTTGTTAATATTTGTTTTTATCAACCTCGCATGCGCTTTGACATTTTCTTTGAAAATAGGGAAGACTTACCTCCTTTAGAATTCATGTCGGGAGCATATTTTTCTTCCAGACCGCAACCCTCCTTTTTTGTGGCACATGAATTCATAGAAAATAGAACACCAAAAAAAATGAGTAGTATGAGGCTTTTTAATGTAAATGAATGACATTTTATCATACTTCAAAAGTAAAACTTTTTGCAAATTTAATAACAATAAAAACATTAAACTAAAAATAAAAATATGTAATTATTATTTAAAAAATGACGAATTAATACTAAATTCAATATTCTCGGGAGGTTTTTGTAAAATAATTACACATATTCTTTGTTTATATATATCAAAGTATATACATTTGCCCAATAATTAATCTAATAAAAATTATTAAAATGAACAAAGGAGATCTTATTAATGCAGTTGCTACTGCAGCTGGTATCACTAAAGCTCAGGCAGGTAGTGCTGTTGATGCAGTATTTTCAGGAATCGAAAGTACATTAAAGAGTGGTGATAAAGCAGCGTTCGTAGGTTTCGGTACATTTTCTACAGTTAACAAACCTGCAAGAGAAGGTAGAAATCCTGCCACAGGAAAAACCATTAAAATTGCTGCGAAAACTTCTGTGAAGTTTAAAGCTGGAAAGTCATTATCTGACGCAGTAAACTAATCATTTAGTTTTTAGATGAGAAAAAAGGGGGCTATCAATGATAGTCCCCTTTTTTAGTTTAAAAATTTAAGTATTTTTTAATTTACTGCTATTTTAACTAACGCATTTAAGGGTAGTTCATCTTCAGGTCTAATGCCATTCCAACGCAATAAGTCTTTTAGGCTTACCTGATGTTTCTGAGCTACATCAGCCAGAGATTCCATTTTTCCCAATCTGTAATTTTTGAAAGACTGTGATTTATTGGCTCCTGATTTCATATCAGTCAACACCAGTCCAATTAAATAATCTGCATTATTCAAGCTTTCAACAGCATATATAGGTTTGATATTCAAAAGGGTATTCCCATGTAAATTTTTATCCACACTGCCTATTGATTCCTGACCAGATTGCTGCTGAAGCGGGACATCAATAGCGTACTGCGGTGCACTGAGGTCAATGTTATAAGCTTGAGCATATAAATTCATGGCACGTTGAGGCAATACCAGCTTATACTTCCCATCATTGCTATGAGGAATGTGCTCTCGAATAAACGAAGGATTCAATATTTTGATAATACGAAGATCGAGATTAATCTTTTTACTTAATGCAGGAAAGCTCACTTTATTAAAAACGCGAATACTGGAAGTATTTCTAAGCTCCTCTTCAGGTTCAGTCGGCGTAAGATCATGGATGTAGTAGTAATTCATCAGATACGACATCGCAATAAATCTTGGAATGAATTCCTGTGTTTCATAAGGAAGATATTTGGCAATTTCCCAGTAATTATTTGATCCGCCAGACCTACTTATTGCCCTGTTGATGGCTCCCGGGCCACAATTGTATGCAGCTAGTGCCAGTGTCCAGTTGCCATATTTTTCCTTTAACATTTTGAGATAGACCAAAGCCTTTTCTGTAGATTTCTCGACATCTCTCCTCTCATCAATATTTCGGTCCACACGTAAACCAAATAACTGGGCTGTATTTCTCATAAATTGCCAAAGACCGGCAGCCCCAGCTCGGGATGTTGCATCGGGCCTTAAACTTGATTCAATAGCTGCGAGGTATTTCAATTCATCAGGCAGCTCCATCTCACGAATCTTTTGTTCGATAAGCGGGAAATATAAAGCAGTTCTACCCAATATCACCTGACTTTCGCGCCTTCTTTTTTCAACATTTAATTCAATTTCATCGCTCACCTTGTCATTGATGCGCATATCAATAACAGTATTCAGATTTTGAACCCTTTTTTGATATTCAGCCCTGCTGATATTGTTGGCCTTTACCGCAGAAAAATGCAGTAACAGTAAAGCAAAAAATAAAATTTTGGTGAGGCTTTTAGTTTTCATATCCCTTGATTTGGGTCTTTTCCATTCCCCTCCCTTAAGAAAAGGCAGATGAATAAATCTGTTTAAATGTGAAATAATTTCCCCGCTTTAACCTTACCACTTTATAGTGGATTAACTTCAAACAGGTCCCCAGGATGAAAGGCTTTGATTTTACACAAAACCAAATAAATAACAAAAATATACTCAAATACCATCGGTTGGGCAAAATAAAATACTTTTTTACCCAATTTTATAAAACTTTAACATTTATTAAGAAAATTCATTATATAAATCCAATGATTACTGAGCATCATATTCCATGCTTATTTTAAAATTTTCATATTGTAATTTTCTGTTGTAATTGCTTGTTGAAAGTTTAATATAGAAAACTTGAGATGAATATTAGGTAAAAATTATACTTGGAAAATTGTCCTATTCGTATTGTAACCATACATCTAAATTACATCATAAATATGACCCACATCAGATTTTAAAAAAGTAATTAACAGGAAA
>JAUMBJ010000007.1:0-5644 GCA_032115755.1 Saprospiraceae bacterium | reverse complement strand
GATCACTCAGATGTTTCATTATATATCATGACACCGGAATATGGGGCAGCCTCTCAGTTGGAAAAAATTGATATGTTAGATTTTGCTGATCTGATTGCTATCAACAAATTTGACAAAAAAGGAGCTTTGGATGCGTTGCGTGATGTAAAAAAACAATATCAACGCAACCATAATGCGTGGGATATGGAATTTGATCAGATTCCTGTAATAGGCACAATAGCTTCTCAGTTTAATGATCCGGGGACCAATGAATTGTACAAAAAACTTATACACCTGATCAACCAAAAATGTGGATTATCCTGGATATCTACTATATCGCTTCCTTTGGGAGAAAGTGAGAAAATCTATATTATAACGCCAAACAGGGTAAGGTATCTCAGCGAAATTGCAGAGAACAACAGAAACTATGATCAATACGCAGAAAAACAGTCTGTATTGGCATCAGACGCCTATGCCTTGCACAAAACTAAGGCGCTTTGTTCAGACAACAAGGACTTGTATAAAATACTAGATGAAAAACTCCAGCATCTATTGGAAGACATGGATGGTGCCTCTAAAAGAATTCTTGAAGGATGGAAAGAAAAAAAAGCAAAATACAGAAATGATCTTTTTGTATATCAGGTCAGAGGAAGAGATGTTAAAGTTGAAACACATACAGAGTCCCTTTCCAGATTGAAAATACCTAAAATTGCAATGCCCGCCTACCAGGATTGGGGAGATATATTAAAATGGAACCTCCAGGAGAATGTGCCTGGAGAATTTCCGTATACCGCTGGTGTATTTCCCTTTAAGCGACAGGGAGAGGACCCTACAAGAATGTTTGCAGGTGAAGGAGGTCCCGAAAGAACGAACAAACGATTTCATTATGTATCTTTGGGAATGCCTGCCAAGCGACTTTCAACAGCATTTGATTCTGTGACCTTATATGGCGAAGACCCTGATTACAGACCCGATATTTATGGAAAAATAGGTAATTCCGGAGTAAGCATTTGTTGTCTTGACGATGCAAAAATTCTTTACTCTGGTTTTGACTTATGTGATCCGTCAACATCCGTTTCGATGACAATAAATGGGCCTGCTGCCACCATTTGTGCCTTTTTTATGAATGCTGCCATAGACCAGCAGTGTGAAAAATATATACGACAACACGGACTTGAATCCAAAGTAGAAGATAAACTAACCGAAAAATATGAGAAAAGAGGTATGACAAGACCCTCTTATCATACCAGTCTTCCGGAAGGTAACAATGGACTAGGTTTATTACTACTCGGCATCACCGGAGACGAAGTATTGCCGCCCGATATTTATCAGAAAATTAAGTCAGAAGCATTATCCTCAGTCAGAGGAACAGTGCAGGCAGATATACTTAAGGAAGATCAGGCACAGAATACTTGTATTTTTAGTACAGAGTTTTCATTGCGGCTCATGGGTGATGTCCAGCAATATTTTATTAAGAATCAGGTAAGAAATTTTTATTCCGTTTCCATTTCCGGATACCACATTGCTGAAGCAGGTGCTAATCCCATAACACAATTGGCCTTTACCCTCGCTAACGGATTTACTTTTGTGGAATACTACCTTTCCAGGGGTATGCATATTGATGACTTTGCACCAAATTTATCTTTTTTCTTTTCAAATGGAATTGACCCCGAGTATGCCGTAATCGGACGTGTTGCCCGAAGGATTTGGGCAAAAGCCATCAAGTTAAAATATGGAGGCAATGAAAGATCCCAGATGCTTAAATATCATATTCAGACTTCGGGTAGATCTCTGCATGCTCAGGAAATTGCATTTAATGATATCCGAACTACCCTACAGGCACTTTATGCCATTTATGACAATTGCAACTCGCTTCATACCAACGCGTATGATGAAGCCATAACCACCCCAACAGAAGAAAGTGTTCGAAGGGCCATGGCAATTCAGCTTATCATCAATAAGGAACTGGGGCTAGCCAAAAATGAAAATCCATTACAAGGTGCCTTTATTATCGAAGAGTTGACAGATTTAGTTGAAGAAGCTGTGCTATCAGAATTCGAGAGGATTACCGAAAGAGGTGGTGTATTAGGGGCGATGGAAACTATGTATCAAAGATCTAAGATCCAGGAAGAATCTCTGTATTATGAAACATTAAAACATACAGGCGAATTACCCTTGATTGGCGTAAATACCTTCTTATCAAAAGAGGGTTCTCCGACAATTATTCCATCAGAAGTAATCAGGGCAACAGAAGAAGAGAAAATAAAACAAATAAATACACTTAAAAATCTTCATTCTTTTGAACCAGAGAAAAGTGCATCACAACTAAACACACTTAAAAAGACAGCCATTGCCAATGGCAATTTATTTGAAACCCTGATGGAAACCGTAAAATCAAGTTCTCTGGGACAAATTACGCACGCACTATATCAGGTAGGAGGTCAATACCGGCGAAACATGTAACGAAAAGTCGCGGCTTTTTAAGAATTTACTCTTTGTGTTGAGATGAAATGTAAGCTTCTACTTTATCAAGTAATGCGGATTCATCCAATTCACTGCTATTATAATATACAGGTTTATCCTGATGCCTCTCGATAAGTATACACTTGTCACCTATTTTATTAATGTACATAAGTACTTCTTTTCCGTCATCAAGTTTAAAAAATCCCTTTGATATTTTTTTAGTTGTGATGCCATGTAGTTTATAAAATAGCGAGGGAATAGAGACCAATTGTACATTTTTAATTTCACTAACAGCTATCTTGATGCCATACATACCTGAAATATGTACTTCATTTTTTACAATATCCAATGAATTATCCTGAAGAGTTTCATAAAAAAGAAAACAGATATAAAAAGCCAGGCAAAGCAGTACAAACGAAACTGAATTGCGTACATATGGCAGCCGAGAATCTTTTTTAAACGGAGATTTTTTGATGGGAATGTAATACGCGTAAACAATCAGTGGACTCGTCGCTAGCCAGAATGATGCTTCCGTTATCCCGTATATGTAATATATACAATGAGCAACAATCGTATAGGTAATTGAAAATACAAGGTGGAAGGTTTTATGCTTCCGGATAAATTCCGGAAGATTAAATGCCTTTTTTTCCTCCTCTGTCAGCCTGTTATAGCCCGCCAGCATGTAATTGGCATTTTTTTCTGTAATTATAAAGCCTATTCCGCAAAAAAAGAGGAATAGCCCAAATATCAGAAATACAAAATTGGGCATTAGTTAGGTTGTTATTATTTTCAAAGGTATAAAAATATTTTCAAAAAATATAGGAGGCTGATATTTTCTAAGCTTCATTTTATTTTAATTATTTTTGCTTAATAAATTCAAATGTATGGCAGACCATAAGATTATCTTTTCCATGGAAGGGGTTACTAAAGTATACCCTCCCCAAAAAACTGTACTTAAAAACATCTGGCTTTCATTTTTTTATGGAGCGAAAATAGGTGTGTTGGGTCTAAATGGTTCGGGAAAATCAAGCCTATTAAAGATTATTGCTGGCCTGGACAACAATTATCAGGGAAAGGTCACATTTGACAAAGATTATAAAATTGGATATCTGGAGCAAGAGCCTTCTCTGGACGAGCAAAAGACGGTTCGTCAAATTGTGGAAGAGGGCGTAAGCCATGTTGTTGATATTATACGACAATATGAAGACATCAATCTGAAATTATGCGAACCCCTGGATGATGATGAGATGATGAAAGCTATCGACATCCAGGGAGAACTTATGGAAAAAATGGATCATTATGAAGCATGGAATCTTGATCACAAACTGGAAACTGCCATGGAATCTCTTCGCTGTCCTGAAGGGGATACACCTATTTCCATCTGTTCTGGAGGTGAAAAAAGGAGGGTTGCCCTTTGCAGGCTTCTGCTAAGTCAACCCGATATATTATTGTTGGATGAACCTACCAACCATCTCGATGCGGAAAGCGTACTATGGCTGGAGCAATACCTAAAAAACTTCCCGGGAACAGTTATTGCTGTAACCCACGACAGATATTTTCTGGATAATGTTGCTGGATGGATACTTGAACTTGACCGAGGCGAAGGAATTCCCTGGGAAGGAAACTATTCATCATGGCTTGAGCAAAAAGCCCGCAGACTTGAACAAGAGGAAAAAGCTGAATCTAAGCGAAGAAAAACCCTGGAACGTGAACTTGAATGGGTTCGGATGGCTCCAAAGGCTCGTCAGGCCAAAGGTAAAGCCAGACTTGCTGCATATGACAAGCTTCAAAATGAAGAAACAAAGGAAAAAGAAGCTAAACTGGAATTGTATATACCTCCCGGAGAGCGTCTTGGCGATATGGTGATTGATATCAATGACGTATCTAAAGCATATGGAAATAAAGTGCTTATTGACCACTTTACCTGCGCGATTCCAAAGAATGCTATAGTTGGTATCATTGGACCAAACGGAGTAGGAAAATCTACATTATTTAGAATGATCATGGGGCAAGAGCAACCAGATAGCGGCTCCATAGTGATCGGAGACACAGTTCATTTGAGCTATGTGGATCAATCACACGCCGATCTCAAACCTGACCTCACGATCATGGAAGCTGTGGGTAAAGGTCAGGAGCTCATCATGGTTGGCAAGACGCAGGTTAATGTTCGTGCTTATTTGAGCAAATTCAATATTTCAGGATCAGACCAGCAGAAAAAAATTGGTGTGCTATCCGGAGGAGAAAGAAATAGAGTTCACCTGGCTATGACCCTAAAGGAAGGAGGAAATGTATTATTGCTGGACGAACCAACCAATGATATTGATGTGAATACTTTACGCGCCTTGGAAGAAGCCATTGAAAACTTTGCGGGCTGTGTTCTGGTAATATCACACGATAGATGGTTTATAGATAGGCTTGCCACACACATTCTAGCATTTGAAGATGATTCTCAGGTAGTATTTTTTGAAGGTAACTTTAGTGATTATGAAAAGTCAAAATTGGAAAGACTGGGCAATATCACTCCGAAGAGACCAAGATTTAAAAATCTACTGTAGACCATATCTTGTCAGACTCCAAAAGATGTACTAATTTATTAAATCTTGCATATATTATTTTTGTTAATAACACATTATACAATGTATATCAAAAATATATACATTATATAAATTAATAATATTTTTCAGCAATCAAATATTGGGATACATATTCGTCAATTCCATCTTCCAGGGAAGTAAAAGACAGATTCAATCCGCTGCGCCTTAATTTTTCCATGTCAGCTTGTGTAAAGTACTGATAGGAATCACGTATATCCAATGGGGTATCTATAAATTCAATTTTCGGCGCCTTGCCAAATGATTTGAAAGTTTGTACAGCTAGATCCAGAAATGTCCTGGCATTTCCGGTACCTAGGTTATAAATACCCGATGGAATATCCTTATGCTGCTGCATCGACTCAAATAAAACCGATATTACATCCTTGACATAGATGAAATCTCTTTTTTGATGCCCATCCTCAATTCCGGATTTATGTGAACGAAAAAGATTCATCTTTCCAGTATTTCGGATCTGATTAAACGTATGAAATATTACGGATGCCATTCGCCCCTTATGATATTCATTGGGACCATAAACGTTAAAAAATTTAAACCCCGCCCAAAATGGAGGAGCCGACTTCTGTTCCTTTACCCATAAATCAAATTGG
>JAUMBJ010000006.1:3939-9806 GCA_032115755.1 Saprospiraceae bacterium | reverse complement strand
TAATAATATGATTTATAAATGTATTAAAATTTGGATAAAATGGATACTGATTTCATTGATTCCAAGGCCTCAAGGTAGATAGCTTTATTTGAAATTATATGTATACTTCAGACGATCCGATTTATTCCCTTTATTAAAAGCATGGCATCATTGGACAATATTTCCATCTCAGTTATTATCTGTAGTTATAATCCTAGACAAAATGTATTCTCAAGGGTATTGGATGGATTGAGAGGACAGACGATGGATTTATTTTCATGGCAGTTGATTGTAGTGGATAATGCTTCTGATACATCCATTGATTCCCAATTTTCTATTTCCTGGCATCCACACGGACGGATTGTCCGTGAAATGGAACAGGGGCTCATCTATGCCCGAAGAAAAGGAATTATGGAAGCAAAAGCGGAAGTTTTGATTTTTGTAGATGATGACAATGTACTGGATCCCGAATATTTATCTCAAGTTTTATTTTTAAGTCGCAAACATCCTAGTATAGGTGTTTTTGGTGGACAGGTTATTCCAGAATTTGAAGAAAATCCCAAACCATGGATCAAACCTTATATTGGCTATTTGGCTATTAGAGAATTCAGTCAGGATTATTGGGGTAATGTAATCAGGAATGATAATTATCCTGTTGGTGCAGGTATGATTATACGAAAAAATATAGCTTTGCTTTTCTGCAAAAAGTTTGAAGAAAACGTCGAATATCAGAATTTAGGCAGAAAGAAAAATGATTTACAGTCCGGAGAAGACATTGAAATGGTTTTCACAGCATTAGATCATGGTTACGAGATAGGATTATTTTCATCGCTTAAACTCATTCACATTATTCCTGCTTCCAGGGTTCAAGAGGCATATATGTTGTCTCTAATGACAGGGATAGTGGCTTCTGATTGCTGGCATACCTATCTTAGAAAAGGTGTTCGGCATGTTCCACGAAGGCCGAGTATCAGGCCTGTCCTAAGTGCAATAGTATCAGCTATAAAATGGAAACCTTGGTTTTTCCAAAGCTTACTTTTTGAGTACAGGCGCTATCGTGCCATACGTCGAGGTATTGTAAAAGCTAAAGCCTTGATCACAAATCAAGATAGGACCTAATATGAATCTTACCTTTTCCGTCATCATTCCACTATATAATAAAGATCGTTTTATTGGCGAAACTATCAGCCATGCCCTAGCTCAGACGTATAGTGCATTCGAAATCATTGTTGTAGATGATGGCAGCACAGACGACGGTTTGACCATAATACGATCGTTCATGGATCCAAGAATAATAATCATTACACAAACAAACCAAGGTGTAGCTGCTGCCAGAAACAAGGGCATTCAGCATGCTTCTGGGCAATATATTGCATTTCTTGATGCAGATGATCTCTGGGAAAGCAAGTACCTGGAGCATATGTTATACCTCATTACCAAGTATCCGGAAGCTGCATTATATGGTTCTTCCTATTCAAAGTATAAAGACCAGCAAATTTTTCCACGAAAACAACTCTTTCAATCCGAATTTGAAGGATATGTATACGATTTTTTCAAAAAGTCTTTGAATCATTTTATGTTCTGGACTTCTGCAACTGTTGTTAAGGCCGAAGCATTCAATACAATTGGTTTTTTTGATGAAAGGATGAAACTTGGGGATGATTCTGACATGTGGATTAGACTTGCACTACATGGTAAAGTAGTTTTTAGTACAAAGGTTTTTGCCTATTACAGATTGGATGATCAACAAAGCATCATTCATTCCAAGTATGCCTTAAAAGACCAATTTTTAGGATATCCTGAAAAATACGCCACTTGGGAAAAAAAACATGCGGATTTTAATAAATTTATCAATTTAACACGATTTAACCATCTTGCAGCAATTATATTAAACCCATCGAATCACCAAAAGGAAGTGAAAAGTTTTATCAGAAACATCAATACGGAACACCTGACAATCCAAAAAAAGCTTTTTTTAAAACTACCTTTGTGGATGATTAAATTTATATTCAGCTTGCGGTAAAATTAACTATCCTTTTGACATAAAATCCATGTCACGTATATATCTTCTTTGATGGAACGAATCCAAAGATGTGGAAAAAAGTTTGTAGTAATTATTAATTTGAAATTAGTATAAATTTCCCCCAATAACTTAATTTTTATCGAATGACTTGATAGATTATTAAGATTACTGCTTTTTCCAAAAAAGAAATTGATCCAAATGTTTGATACACAACCAAAGTCCGAATTGCTTCAAGATATGACTAATAATAATGTCATTATTTATGGTAACGGTAGTACGGCTCAGCTCCTATTTGCTTACTTTATCAGGCTAAATTATAAGGTGCTTTGTTTTACCGTAGATGAGGCGTATTATACAACTTCATCTTTGCTGAATACGCCTATTTATCCCTTTGAAGTACTTTCGTCTTATCTCGATATCAAAGGTGTAAATTTTATCGTCGGTGTAGGACCAGTACAGCAAAATCATATTAGGGCGCTTAAATTGCAAGAAGGTATTCAAAAGGGTTTGAAGCCAATCTCGTATGTTAGCCCAACTGCAATCAATTACAGTCTGTCTCATGAGTTTTTTCACTGTAAAATTGGAGATTTGTCAATCATTCAGCCATTTGCCGAAATTGGCAGCAATGTCTTTATTGGAAGTGGTTCTATTATTGGGCATCACAACAAAATAGGAGACCATACCTTCATAGCCTCTGGTGTTCGCCTGGCAGGTAACGTGGTAATAGGTAATCATTGCTTCATAGGAACAGGTGCTGTGGTCAAAAATGATATTACCATTGGAGACAATGTAATTATTGGTGCAGGTGTAACTCTCCTACATGACGCCCCGCCTTCTAGTGTATGGGTCAATCATACTTCCAATATGTTGCCAGTTTCAAGTAATGAACTTTCGATTTAAAACAGCCTACATATATTTTATGAAAATCCTGAATTTATGAATCAAAATAAGCTGCCTGTTCCATTAAAAATAACAGAACAGCAATGGCCAGAAGATACCGAAGTTATGGTAACCATATCATCGACAGTCTATAATCACGGTCAATATTTAAGAGATGCGTTAGAAGGGTTTTTAATGCAGGAAACTACTTTTAGAGTAGAAATACTCATCCATGATGATGCCTCAACTGATGGTTCTGACGATTTAATTCGACAGTATCTGGGCAAATATCCTCAGCTTATCAAGTGTTTTTTCCAAAAAGAAAATACGTATTTCAAACCTAATAAACACGAACTTAGAAGAGAGTTCAGAATGATGACAAGAGGGAAATATATTTGTCATTGCGAAGGAGATGATTACTGGATTGATCCGCTCAAATTGCAAAAGCAAGTTTCATTTTTGGAATCGAATCCAGAGTATGCTATGTGCTTTCACAAAGCCAAAGTCGTCGCACCAGAAGGTCAGGAGCATAAGTTAAAGATTTATAGTCACCTTAAGGAGGGTACATATATAGGAAAACAAATTTTTCAGGATTGGACTGTGCCAACAGCCTCTATCATGTATAGAGCTCAATTCAGGGAAAAAATAATTCAAACAGACAAGCATCCTGACTTTTTATTTCATGATATCATTATGTTCTTAGCCCTGGCAGACTGTGGAAAAATATATTGTCTGGGAGATACTATGTCAGTATATCGTATCCATGATGCCAGCATTACCAATAGGCCAGACCCTAGCAGAAATCTTCGTTACATCAAACACCTCAAAGCCATCATGAATTCATTTGACGGTAAATATGCACATGTAGCTGACCATTTGGTGTCCAATACGTACCTTTCCATGATGGTAAATCATTTGAAAAATAAACAATGGTTATCGGCCATTAAAAGTTTGTTGTTGTCCATTCGATATCATCCATTGATGATTTGGAAGCGGATTTATCAATATTCAATCAAAAAAATATCAAAATCCGGAAATTGACAAAGACTGCTCCTATTTTGTCCATTGTCATGCCTGTTTACAATGGAGAGCGTTTCATTGCTGCTGCGATTCAAAGTATCATAAATCAGACATGGAAGGATTTTGAGCTTTTGATCATTGATGATGGATCCACAGACCAAACAGCAGCAATAATTAGTACATTCCAGGATCCCCGAATAAGGTATATTCCAAATGGAGAAAACGAAGGAATTGTGTATTCCAGAAACAAAGGTTTGTCTCTGATGTCCGGCAAGTATTATGCTCCTTTTGATGCAGATGATATTGCTGCACCTAAAAAATTTGAAAAGCAAATTCTTTTTCTGGAGGCAAATCCCGACTTTGATATGATAGGATCCTGGGTTAGATTTATAGATCAGGATGGAAAGCTTCTTCAGCAAAAATGGACATTAAGAGCAGATGTATCGATCATAAAGCCCATGCTTTTATTTCGTAATTATTTCACCCATTCTGCGGTTGTGATCAGAAAAAGTTCACTTTTAGGTATAAGCTATCGTGATGGATTGCATATCGGCGAAGATTGGCAATTATATCTGGATCTCCTCGATAAAGGCAAGATGTCTCAATATCCGGAATATCTAACATTTCGAAGAATTCATGGCCATAATGTTTCTGAATATGGCTGGGATAAAAATATCTTCTATGAAAAGAAAATTTTAAAAAACCAATTTGAAAAATATCACATAGCACTAAGAGATAAACAACTTGAAATACTTTGTAAAGTTCGCCACGGTCAAAAACCAATTTCCTTCGTGGAGATAAAAATATTTGAGGATATATTGATGGAGGTTATTTCCAACCGCATGCTACAGGATCAGTTTGGCAGGCAAGCACTGGAGATTGTTGTTATCAATCGCTGGATTAAGCTATTGCTGATGACAAAAGGATTCCTCTTGAGTCATCCAGGTCTTCTTTTTTCAACCAAGATCTGGTCAATCCACCAAATTACTCTGATTAGAAAGATTTTATGCCAATAAATTTTAACAATTCTATTGCAGAAAAAAGTTGGCAATACGTAGATGTGGATCTGTTATTGTCCAATTATAATAATGCGCCATATTTAGTAGATTTCTTGGACAGTGTTATCCATGCATCTCGGCATCCAAAACAGCTTATTTTTGTAGATGATGGGTCCACGGATCATTCTATGGACATTCTAGAGGAATATCGATGGGTTCCTTTTCTTAAAATCATTCAATTTCATAAAAATAAGGGACTTTCGGCCGCATTAAATCATGGACTGAATTATGTGAAAGCCCAATATGTTATGCGGGCCGATCCTGATGATATTGTTGGCTATGATAAAATGCGGATCCAATTTGAATATCTGGAAAAACATCCGAACATAGATGTTTTAGGTTCCAATGGATATTATTTCAAAGATGAAAAACAGCAACCAATAAACAATACAAATTTTCCATTAGCACATCAGGAAATCTATAAAAAGTTTTACAATGGTCAATTTGGTGTTTTACAGGGAACCGTGATGCTAAAGTCAGCAATATTAAAAAAATTTTTATATCCAGATGATCGACCAGAAGATTATATTTTATTTTCGCGTATGCTCAAAAAGGGATTTGTATTCCAAAATTTGCCTGATGTAATATATGGGATTAGGGTGCACCCTAAGAGTTTTGTCAGTACGATGAAAATAAGTCACTTCCGCATTATTTACAGCCATCGAGATGAAATATTTGGTACAAAGTCAAGATTCTTCTCTGTACTGGTGCAATTTTATCATCTTTATTTTTACAGAAAATACATGTTGGCAGATCAGATTCTGCTTAAATATATCTTTTTGCTATTCAGCATAGTTTGTCAACCACAAAAATTAATTGGAAGGATTAAAATGAGATACCTAGATAAAAGTTTCAATTAATTATTTCATAGCTGAATAATATTTAATAAGTTATTCAATAATATTGAT
>JAUMBJ010000006.1:0-3905 GCA_032115755.1 Saprospiraceae bacterium | reverse complement strand
ACTTGGTGGTTCTTTCGGTCAGATTCCAGCCATCATTGAAGCCAAAAACAGAGGCTATTATATAATTCTTTGTGATTACCTCTTGGATAATCCAGGACAATATTTGGTAGACCTCTATATTCATGTAAGTACAACAGATGTGGAAGCTATAGTAACTATTGCCAAAAAGCATCAAATTAATGCTATTTTGGGTTATGCAAGTGACCCAGCCACCTACACTGCAGCTGTGGTTAGTAATATTTTAAATTTGCCAGGAAATAGTCAACATTCGATTGAACTTCTAACCCACAAAGGCAGTTTTCGAAATCTTCAGCAAAATATTGGTATTCCAGTGCCCCCATTTTTACTATTTTCATCTAAAGATATATTAAGTGGGTGGAAGCCGGATTTACCATTTCCATATATAATTAAACCCGTAGATTCTTCTGATACAAAAGGAGTATTTTATATTAAGGATAATCGTGATTTTAAAGAAAAGGCATTAGAGTCATTAAGGTATACAAGGTGTGATACACTTATCGCGGAGGCGTTTGTTCACTCAGAGATCTGCAATTTACACGGCGATGGTTTTGTATTAAACGGTACATTAATTTTTATGGCTTTAGGAAAATTAATGTACTATTCAAATTCAACAAATTTAAAGCCCAGTGCTACATGGTATCCTGGAGATGTGGACAGCCAGTGGCATCTTGAAGCTGAACGTCAGATTAATATAATAATAAAAGCTGCCGGTTTTGAAAATGGCCCTATAAATATTGAAGCCAGAGCAGACGCTTCAGGAAAGCTTTATATTATGGAAGTCGGCCCGAGGAGTGGAGGTGGAATGACGCCTCAAACGATAACTCATGCATATGGATTTGATATGTTGAAGGCTACATTTGATTGGCTTGAAGGAAACGAAATAAATTTGTATACACACCATCCACGACATACAATGTTGGTGACCGTCCATGTCAATAAAACTGGTCAGATTGTCGAAATATCAGAGCATCAGGATTTGGTTCCATTTCTTATTGAAGCACATCTATATGTAAAAACAGGCGATTTTGTTAAAAGTTATGATCAGCCCGGTTCTTCTCTTGGAGCTTATATCTATCAGTTTGAAAATGATTTTCTATTGAAATATAAGGCAAATGAATTGTATGATAAAATCATAGACCAAATCACTATTAGAGATTTGTAACAAGGAGCCACGTATGAAAATAATAATTAATTATCAAAGTAAAGAATATCGATTGCTATAAGTTTAATAATTTAAAATGTAATTAGAAAATTACTAATATTGTTTACTAATTCACTTTCAAGCATTTTTATAATTTTTATATCAAAGCCTATCATAGGGTAAACAATTAAATTATTATTAATTTTAATAGACCCCAAATCCATATTTTTGTACACTGCCAATTTGTTTTAATTTTATGGAGCATAAAATTCAATTGCTAGGTTTTTCTAAAGCAAAAGCAACCATTTTGCAAGATATACTTGACGCTAAATATTTAGTAGAACCACTCACTTTTATCTTAAATATCGAGGTTAATACCGATATAGACTTTTATACAAAAGCGTTTCCATATAAAATATTTCAACCAGGAACCTATCCTGATCCAAAAGCAAAATACATATTTGGTACCAGTGGTCCGAAAAATAAAGTAGCCATATTTCAGTCGTTTACTACCATGGCAGGAGTTGTCAAAGATGATTTTATGTGTGTTATACACCCCATGTCATTTATAGCATCAACCAGTATCATTCATCCAGGATGTGTCATTGAGTCCATGGTGAGCATTAGTTCTCAGACAGAAATTGGTTTTGGAGTCGACATCAAACGAGGTGTTCAGGTAGGGCATCACAATAAAATTGGCGAATTTTCGGATATCAATCCTGGCGCCATTTTATGCGGGTATGTCACGCTTGGTCATAGTTGTTACATTGGAGCAGGTGCTGTCATCAGAGATGGCATATCTATTGGCGAAAATTCCACTATAGGGATGGGTAGCGTGGTGACTACAGATATCCCGGCAAATACCATTGCATATGGTAATCCATGTAAGGTTATTAGAATGAAATCAGCATAATAAAAAAGATACCTAAAGCATAATAATGGCTAATAATGCTCCAAATTACAGTGTGTAATTGATATTTTTTAGTGAAAGAGGGCATTATAAGTTAAAGATACGTATATAGAAAATTAGTTGTTAATTATTGTCCGACTTACTTAATGCATAGGTTTATCATAATACCTATGAAATAAATCTTGTATTAAAAGTGAAATTTATTCAACATAGAAACTTTTAAAAAGGTAATACTGTAATTAACGTGATACAGCATAAAAATAAGCGTCTGGCTATCATAGGCACCAGAGGAATACCCAACAGATATGGCGGGTTTGAACAGTTTATTACTTATCTGGCACCGGGATTAGTAAGAGAAGGCTGGGAAGTGTATGTGTATTGTCCGCATCATCATCCAGTGAAAAGTGCTCAATTTGAAGGCGTGCATTTGATATATTGCCATGACCCTGAAACATACCTTGGGGCGGCGGGTCATTTTTTATATGATATGTTTTGTATGATGGATTGCCGAAAGCAAAATTTTGACATAATCTTTCAACTGGGGTATACGACGAGCGGTATCTGGCAGTTTTTATGGCCAGCGAACAGTAAGATTGTATCCAATATGGATGGCTTGGAGTGGTCTCGATCTAAGTATAGAGGAATCCTAAAACGATTTTTACTATGGTCAGAAAAACAAGTTATTTTTCATAGCCATGCAGTTATCGCTGATGCCATTCCAATTAAGACATACTTAGATGAAAAATATAATTGTCAAGCTCATTTCATATCTTATGGTGCTGATGAATTTTTATCACCTGATGAAAAATTCATTAAATCCCTAAATGTAAAGCCATTTCAGTATTCTTTACTGATAGCTCGAATGCAACCAGATAATCACATCGAAGAAATCATCCAGGGCGTAATTGGGGCAGCATCAGAAATACCTTTGTTATTGGTGGGAAATACAAATCCGAAATTCGCGAGATTTCTAATGCGCAAGTATCAAAATGAAAAGATACAATTTCTTGGCAGTATTTTTGACCAGACACTATTGAACCAACTCAGATATTTTTCTGGTCTGTATTTTCATGGCCATTCAGCAGGAGGTACTAACCCTTCTCTACTGGAGGCTATGGCAAGTCATGCCAGAATTTGTGCTCATGATAATGTTTTCAATAGGTCTGTTTTGGGTGACGAAGCTTTTTATTTTAAAGATCCTGGCGACATTTCCAATCAGTATAAAATTTGGTTGTCAGATCCATCCTGGGACGAAAAATGTAGATTAAACATCATAAAAATTAAAGATATATATCAAAAAAACAAAATTATACAACAACATCATGAATTGCTTTTGCAGCTTTTGTAATGTTTATTTTGACTGATACCAATGTCCATTAGATACAGCAGATATATTCCACTCTTATCCATCCTTGGTGATATTTTGCTCCTTCAAATCTTTTTTGTTGGTGGTTATGCCTATTTGACCCATCAGTTAATTATTAAACCGGAAAATCTCTTGTTTTTAATTTATCTCAACGTTGTATATGTATTGTTGACAATTGTTTTTGGGGCGTCTTCATTTGACAGGCATATTAGTAAGACAAAACTATTGATTACTTATTTTCAAATTGTTGTCTTTTTCTTTTTTGCATTTTTAATGTATTTCCAATTTGATCGACAATTTAGTTATATCAGACGGGATGATATTAAATATCTTTTTAGTGGGTTTTTTATAGGTATAATTTCCTGGAAACTATTACTTCATTTCGCGTTTGCTATTTACAGAAGAAAAGGATATAATTTTCGAAAAGTTATATTATTGGGAAGAACTACAGCGTCAGAAAAACTTAG
>JAUMBJ010000005.1:0-9810 GCA_032115755.1 Saprospiraceae bacterium | reverse complement strand
AAAATCAACAGTTATTGCAGGAACTTATAAAGTTTTGCCCCAACAACCCCTGGGAATAATGGATATCTTTCTTTCCATACCCCAAGGTTTTAAGACTGCATCAGATATCATCTTTATAATTTTTGCTAGCGGTATTATGTTTGGATTTATGCAAGATTCCGGAGCTGTAGAAAATGGAGTTGGAACATTAATTAAAAAACTTGGAATTCATAGAAGGTATATGATAGTAGTCATCATGACGTTCCTATTTGGTTCATTAGGCATTTTTATTGGATATGAAAACAATATTGCCATGGTTCCTTTTGCAGTATTACTCTCGTATGCGATAGGAGGAGATCTAATGCTTGCTGCAGGAATCTCAGTTGGGGCAGTAACTATTGGATTCGGACTTTCTCCGGTAAATCCCTATACTTTGGGTACCGGACATGCTATCGCTCAGTTGCCTATATATTCCGGTGCTTTATTAAGATCCGTGCTGTGTTTACTATCGCTGACATTTTTAGCTTGGTATAATGTACGTTACCTGAAAAATCTATTAAAAAAAGGCCTTGATGAAAAGCATTATATCGCTGATGTAGAAGATTTCAGACTCAAAAAAGACATACCATCCTATAGTCTGAGTAATCGGGATATTATCATATTAAGTGCATTTTCGCTCTCTATATTTATTATTCTGTATGGTGTTTTTGTGCTCCATTGGTTTATAACGCATATTGCGTCTGTTTTTACCATACTCGCTATCATACTGGCGGTTATAAGTCAAAAAAACAGTGAAGCAGCAGGCAATATCGTATTTAAGTCAATTTCGGCTGTGGCTCCTGGTGCTTTTATGGTAGGACTTGCCACTTCTATAAAAGTAGTACTTGAAAATGGCCAAATTAGTGACACCATATCGTATGCACTCGCTAATACCGTAATTGGATTGCCAGAACATTTTTCTGGTATAGTTATGGCAATGGGCCAAACCATGATGAATTTTATAATACCTTCCGGAAGTGGTCAAGCGCTTGCCACCTTACCTATCATGATTCCGATTGGAGATTTAGTGGGGCTAAGCCGGCAATGTATAGTACTTGCTTTTCAGATAGGTGATGGCGTATCTAACCTCATTAATCCTGCATTAGGTGGTTTAATTGCAATGTTAGCAGCATGCAGAATATCATTTGACAAATGGCTTATTTTTATATGGCCGGTATTTATTGTCATCTGGCTTATTAGTGTGTCGGGTTTGGTTATAGGTATCTATTCTGGCTATTGACATCCCCCATACAAAATGCGAAGAGCCCAAGTAACTGACATACGAGGGCTCTTTCGACTAAGGTCTCAAAATAAGAAAACTACATCTTTAAGGAAAACCTTTATATTTTTTTGATGTAAACGACTAAAATCATGCCAAACGAAGAACTGTTGCAATATCAAGGAGTATAAACGTAACTGGTATTAAACGCTCCCATCAACTGCATCACAAATATAACACGATTGAAAATGGAATGGTTCCTTAAAATTTAAAAATTTAGTATATTTTTAAATTTAATCTGTAATAATCTTATATACAGTATTTTATAATCTTTATTGAAAGAGCATATTGATTTTTTATTCCTATTAATATTTTTAAAAATAAACAATCTTGCAAAATTTCATTGCTGTACAGCCGAAAAATATTGGAAACTGTTTTCCAAAATTAAGATACACAGATCAACAAAGATTTTTAATATTTAAATATGATTACGGAAGTATATAAATGTCAATTATTTTTGGAAAAATGTACGAGTGCATTAAGCTTTTTTAGAATAATTAGGAGACTCTTTTGTAATGGTAATATTATGTGGATGGCTTTCCAATATACCTGATCCAGAAATCTTAACCATTCTCGAATGCTTCATATCTTCAATATCTTTTGCCCCGCAATAACCCATTCCCGCTCTAAGCCCACCAAGGTATTGAACCATGACTTCAGACACAGACCCTTTGAAAGGAACCCGCCCTTCGATTCCTTCAGGAACTAGTTTTTTTACATCATCTTCGACGTCCTGGAAATATCTATCTTTGGAACCGGTTTCCATAGCACCCAACGATCCCATACCCCTGTAAACCTTAAATTTCCTTCCTTCGAACAATATTGTTTCTCCAGGTGCCTCTTCTGTACCCGCAAATAATGAACCTGCCATTATACTATTTGCGCCTGCAGCTATAGCTTTCGCTATATCTCCTGTATAACGTATGCCTCCATCCCCGATGATTGGAATTCCGCGATTTTTCAACCCTGCATAGGCGCTCATAATCGCAAAAAGTTGAGGAACACCAACTCCTGCTACAATTCTGGTAGTGCATATACTCCCAGGACCAACTCCTACTTTTACAGCGTTTACGCCTGCATCAGCAAGAGATGAAGCACCTTCAGCAGTAGCAACATTGCCACCCACGATTTGCAAATATGGAAATGCTTTTCGAATTTTGACTACAGTTTCCAAGACGCCTTTAGAATGACCATGGGCTGTATCAATACATACCACGTCAACGCCAACCTGTACCAATGCCTCAACGCGCTCAAACAAATCAGATGTCACACCTACCGCTGCTCCTGCAAGTAACCTACCATGGTCGTCTTTTGCCGCATTAGGATAACTTTCACGGTTTATAATATCCTTGTAAGTAATAAGTCCCACAAGTCTGTATGACTCATCAACGACTGGAAGTTTTTCGATTCTGTATTTCTGTAAAATTCCTTTAGCTTCACTCAATCCGGTTCCACTCGGTGCAGTTACCAAATTTTCTGACGTCATAATTTCTTTGACCGGCCTTTCCATATTGGTTTCAAAACGGAGATCTCGATTGGTCAGAATTCCTAATAATTTATGATTTTCATTTACTACTGGAATTCCACCAATTTTATTATCACGCATGAGTTTTTTAGCATCCTTAACTTTAGCAGATTCCGTTAAAGTAACCGGATCAATAATCATCCCGCTTTCAGAACGCTTCACCATACGTACCTGCATGGCCTGAGCTTCAATACTCATGTTTTTATGAATAAAGCCCATACCTCCCTCTCTTGCCATAGCAATCGCAAGTCTGTATTCCGTTACAGTGTCCATTGCAGCAGACACAATTGGGGATTTTAAACGTATATCTGTAGTAAATTCAGTACTTACATCCACATCCCGTGGGAGCACTTCTGAGTAGGCCGGTATAAGTAAAACGTCATCAAACGTAAGTGCTTCCTCCAGCACTGCAAACTTATTATTATATATTTCCATGCGCAAAATTACATCAAAAAATATTAACAAGCATAATTGATTTAATTTTTATTCTTGACCTATCAGAGATATCCAATAAAATTGAGAGCTTGGAAATTAAAAATAGCTTACTTTTGGCAGCACTTTATTCACGTACATAGTTTAGATAATGCTGGGTATTTATTCGGATGAATATTTTATGAAACAAGCGCTGGCAGAAGCCCGAAAAGCTATGGATTTTGGAGAGGTACCCATAGGTGCAGTAATTGTAAGTAATAACCAAATTATAGCAAGGGCGCATAATCAGACACAACAGCTAAATGACGTTACGGCGCACGCTGAAATAATTGCCATCACTTCAGCGTCAGTATTTCTTGGTAATAAATACCTGCATAATTGTACTTTATTTGTTACTGTGGAACCATGCAATATGTGTGCAGGGGCTTTGCAATGGTCTCAAATTACACGAGTAGTTTATGGAACTGAAGACGAAAAGAGGGGCTTTATGAGATTTGGAAAAGAAATGCTGCATCCAAAAACAAAATTGGAGTATGGTGTCTTGCGAGAGGAGTGCAGATTACTATTGCAACAGTTTTTTGCATTAAAAAGATAAAGCCCCAACAAGCAGGGCTTTAAATTATTTAAGCTGTATTTTTTGTTCAATGATTAAATTGTCAGAATATCCTTTTCTTTAGCTTCCACAATTTTATCAATTTTTGAAGCATAAGTATCTACAATTTTCTGAACTTCGTCTTCTTTGCGTTTACCCATATCTTCAGGATAACCATTTTTAACTTCCTTTTTAATATAATCCATTACTTTGTGTCTATGATTTCGAAGGGCAACCTTAGATTCTTCACCGCTGGCCTTTGCTTGTTTCACCATAGATACTCGTCGCTCTTCGCTCATAGGCGGTATCATCAGACGGATGACTTCACCATCATTCATTGGAGTTATACCCAGATTTGCCTCAAAAATTGATTTTTCAATAGCTGAAAGCAAATTTTTCTCCCAAGGTTGAATACTTATGGTTCTTGCGTCTGGTGTTGTAATACTGGAAACCTGTTGTAAAGGTGTAGGCGCACCATAATATTCGACCATTAACCCATTCAACATTGCCGGTGAAGCTTTTCCTGCTCTGATTTTATTTAATTCAAATGCCAGGTGATCTAAAACTTTTTCACATGATTCACTCAGGTGTGCAATTTGAACATCAATATCTTCCATCATCTTATTTGATTTTGAAAATTAATCCTCTGATCTTCCAAGAAAAGAAAGTAAGAAATATAAAAACATAACTAATGCGCCAAGCGCTTGAGAAACATACGTCATTGCAGCCCACCAAAGTGCATCCTTGGCTCCCTCATGTTCTTCTCCACGCATTACTCCAGCATTATCAAGCCACGCAAGGGCTCTGTTGGATGCATCAAATTCAACTGGTAAGGTAACTAAGCTAAAAAGCGCCGTAATTCCAAAAGTGGCTACAAGCACAATCATTAACGTACCGCCAAGACCAGCACCCAAACCAAGAATTGCGCCCATGAACAGAAACTGTTGTAAATTTGCACTAACCTGAACCAATGGAACCAATTTAGACCTCAATTGAAGCATACTATATGCCTGCGCATGCTGTACAGCATGTCCGCATTCATGCGCAGCTACAGCCGCCGCTGCGATAGTTCTTCCGTGGTAAACATCAGATGACAAAGATACCGTTTTAGTCGCTGGGTTGTAATGGTCTGTTAAAAAACCCTGACCTTCCACAATATGAACATCGTGGATGCCATAATGAGAAAGCATTCTCTCAGCCACCTCACGTCCGCTCATACCATTTCTAACCAGCACTTGACTATAATGTGAGAATTTAGATTTAAGACGGTTGCTCACAGCAAGACCAATTAAAGTAAAAATACCGAGTATCACATAATATCCAATCATGTTGATAAAATTTAGATTTTAATTTTTTAATTAATTAATTCAAATCCGGTGTATGGAACAAGTGCTTCAGGTACAACAATGCCATCTTTAGTTTGATTATTTTCTAGCAGCGTAGCCACAATCCTTGGCAAAGCAAGAGCACTTCCGTTTAAGGTGTGGGCCAATCTGGTTTTCCCGTCATCGTCCCTAAACCTCAACTTCATTCTATTGGACTGGAAGGTTTCAAAATTCGAAACAGAACTTACTTCCAACCAACGCCCCTGAGCAGCAGAATATGTTTCAAAATCAAATGTCAGTGCTGAAGCAAAACTCATATCACCTCCGCATAAACGTAAAATTCTATACGGAAGTTTCAATTTTTCCAATAAACTTTCTACGTGGTTGACCATCTCCATCAAACTATCATATGATTTGTCTGGATGTTGAAGCTGGACTATCTCAATTTTATCAAACTGATGTAACCTGTTAAGCCCTTTGACATCTGAACCATATGAACCGGCCTCTCTACGAAAGCAAGGAGTATAACCGGTCATTTTAACCGGAAAGTCTGATTTTTGAAGTATGACGTCTCTATAAATATTAGTCAATGGAACTTCTGCAGTTGGAATTAAATACAAATCATCCTTTTCACAGTGATACATCTGGCCTTCTTTGTCCGGCAATTGTCCTGTTGCTCTTGCAGTATCCTTATTGACCAATAATGGTGTCATATACTCTTGATACCCACTTTTGACCGCCTCATCGAGAAAAAACTGAATGAGCGCGCGCTGTAACTTCGCACCTTTGTTAATGTAAAGCGGAAATCCTGATCCAGTGATGGTAACACCAAGTTTAAAACTTATAAGATTGTACTTTTCAGCAAGCTCCCAATGTGGTAATGCACCTTCATAAAGTGTAGTTTCTGTTTGGTGCGAAAGCTTAAAAATTTCATTATCCGCTGCACTCTTTCCTTCGGGCACTGAAGAATGTGGAATATTTGGTAACTGTATTAGAAGATTTTCAATGTCGTCCTTAATATTTTTAAGCTGATCCTCAAGCAATTTAGCCTGATCCTTTAAAACAGCAACGTCATTTTTCAATTGTTGAGCGGCCCCCATATTTCCTGCCTTAAACAAACCACCGATTTCGTCTGATTTAACTTTAATTTGATTTAAAATTTGATCTAGGCCCGTTTGTGTAGACTTGCGGTCATCATCATATTTAATAATGTCATTCACCAAATTCAATTGATCTTCCTTGACATTTTTTTTTCTCAATCCTGATAACACTTTATCGTATTGTTCTCTTAAAAGATTGATTTCAAGCATTACTTATATGGGTTTTTTATTTAATTTTTTTGCAAAGATAATACATTGCAATTCAAATTATATATGTATTTTTGCATAACGAAAAACAATTCCCCCCTCTGCTATAGTTTCAGAACATTTTCCTACTACCAAGACAATCTGATATTTATTCCTGAGGGAGATTATCCATTTTATAATATTACTTCAAATTATTTCTTAACATTTTAGTTGGATTCATGATCTACGATATTTTGCAATTGAATGATATGCTGGTTCCTGATTTAAAGGAAATTGCAGAGAAAATTGGTATTGCCAATTTTAAAAAGCTGAGTAAGCAAGACCTGATTTATAAAATCCTTGATGAACAGGCACTTAAAAATAAACATACTGTTAATGAGGATGAATTTGTGGTTAAGGAAGGGGCACAAAAGACCAAAATAGCACAAAATCAGAAAAGGCCGAGAAAAATTGTCGGTGAGGAGGAAACTCAGGCAAGAGCATTCCAAAAAAGCGATCAAGAAAAAGTGGCTGTATCAGAACCTGTCGAAGTTGAGCCAGTTGTAAAATATACTCCTCCGGCAAATCAAGAAAATTCAGCTACTGAAAAAAGAGAGAAAGGCCGAAGTCGGCATCAGAAATCAGAAAAACCTGCAAACGAACGTACCGAATCAACTAATAGTGATTCTGATTCAATTTTGAACACAACAGAAACCAACACGCCAGATGTCAAGGAAGGTCCAAAACACCAACATAGACAATCTCAGGATTTCTCCAAGCCACAGCCACAGCCAAAAGAAGAAATTAAAGAAAAATATATTCCTGACATTGATGGCGTAATAGATGGGGAAGGCACTTTGGAGTTAACTTCAGAAGGATATGGATTTTTAAGATCCTCAGATTACAACTATCTGACATCGCCCGACGATATATATGTATCCCCTTCACAAATCAAATTATTTGGTTTAAAAACAGGAGATACCGTTCTTGGATCAGTCAGACCCCCAAAGGAAGGAGAAAAATATTTTGCTTTACTCAAAGTCTCAAAAATCAATGGGCTTGATCCACTAAAACTCAAAGAAAGAGTACCTTTTGATTACTTAACGCCATTGTTTCCTAATCAAAAGTTCAAACTTGCCTCTCACCCAGCAGGAAGAGATTACGGAAATAGAATGGTAGATCTTTTTGCACCAATCGGAAAAGGACAGCGGGGGCTTATTGTTGCCCAGCCCAAGACAGGAAAAACATATCTACTAAAAGATATTGCCAATGCCATAGCAGATAACCATCCAGATTGCTATTTGCTCGTACTGCTAATTGATGAAAGACCTGAAGAGGTGACGGATATGAAAAGGAGTGTTAATGCTGAAGTAATTGCAAGTACATTTGATGAACCAGCAGATAACCACGTGAGGGTAGCAGGGATGGTACTTGAAAAAGCTAAAAGACTTGTAGAATGCGGGCATGATGTGGTCATTCTTTTGGATAGTATCACGCGACTGGCTAGAGCATACAATACCGTAGCTCCGACAAGCGGCAGAGTACTTTCTGGAGGTGTGGAGGCAAATGCACTTAATAAGCCAAAGAAATTTTTTGGAGCTGCACGAAACATTGAAGGAGGTGGATCACTTACTATTTTGGCAACAGCATTAATAGACACAGGATCAAGAATGGATGAAGTTATTTTTGAAGAATTCAAAGGTACGGGAAATATGGAACTTCAGTTGGATAGAACACTTGCCAATAAGAGAATGTATCCTGCAATAGATATTACAAAATCGAGTACAAGACGAGAAGAGTTATTGCTTGATGATGCTATTCTCCAGAGACTATTTGTACTGCGAAACCACCTGGCCGATATGAAGCCTGATGAGGCTATGGATTTTGTTAGAAAACATATGACAGGCACAAAAACCAATGAAGAATTTATAGTATCCATGAACGGATAAAAAGTTTTTTATAGAATTTTATGGAATTTTCAATTATTAGTATTAATTTTGCACCTCAAATTTAAGCTGTCGCTTTAAAATATAGTATATCATGAAACGCACCTATCAGCCTTCAAAAAGAAAAAGAGTTAACAAACACGGGTTCAGATCACGTATGAGTACCAAAAATGGAAGAAGAGTATTGGCAAAAAGAAGAGCAAGAGGCCGATACAAGCTGACTGTTTCTGATGAAAAAAGTATCAAATAAGGGATAAAACCCTTTCAATATTTTAGAAATTCTGATATTTCCTCGTTGAGATATCAGAATTTTTTATTTTAATGAATTCCAAATCTCAAATGGGCCATCCGAATTTTAAACTTATTTTATAATCCTACATGAACGGCTCATTATTTCTAAAAATCATTTTTTTTAAACTAATGGTTATAACGTTTTTGTCTTTTTCTTTTATAATTTTGGTCTGATATAGGAGCAAAAATCACATCATTCATGACGGCTAACATATCAGGTAAATTTCCAGCGTCTTTAAAACTAAAGTCCGAAAAAAGAATAGACCTGCTATTTAATAAAGGGATGAGTCATTTTAAATTCCCCATCAAGATTCAGTACCTCATATTAGCTCAAGAAAAGAGCAATCCTTCAACTTTCGAAATTGGCGTTTCCGTATCAAAGAAAAGATTTAAAAAGGCAGTAGACAGAAATTTACTTAAACGAAGAATGAGAGAATCCATACGAGGAAACATCATTTCTCCATTGCGCATCATGCTTGAGGGCAAAAGCCTAACAGTATACATCATGGCTATATTTGTGGGCAGTAGTCTGGAAGGTTTTGAAACGATTGACAAAGCCATGAAAAATGTACTCAACAAGCTACTAAAAGAAATTAATGAAAAGTAAAACGACTCACTGCATCATTGCATTATTCTATTAACCCACAATTACAATTATTGTTCGATCGCAGATCTTACGTTGGCTTTGAGCTGTTTTTCAAACTCATTCATTTCACCGAATTCAGTTCTAAATGTAACTCCCAATCCAAGTTTTGGAGCTAACGTATTAAAACCAACTAAATTTAAATCTGTACGTCCATAAAGCCTTGCCTTCAATTTTCTATCATCCGTAAGGATCAATTCCAAAGAGAAATCAGGTAAAATTTGATTTATAACCTGCCCCTGGTTTTGAATTACATAATTTCCCCCAACATTTAAAGACATCCGCTCCTCTAAAAATTTAAATCTGTTTTTTAATCTAAATTCAATTTCATCAGGAAATATATTGGCATCATTAACACCCGTAATGGTAGCTGCATTATTGCGCATCCCTATTTCAAAATCTATACCAGCCCAAACATTATTCTCCTCTAGCGCTTGGTTGATCAGATTTGTAATGTATAGCGAAAGCTGATT
>JAUMBJ010000004.1:10250-17092 GCA_032115755.1 Saprospiraceae bacterium | reverse complement strand
GACCTATTTACCAGTGTGTTTTTTTGATTCGAGAAATTATTATTTTCTACACTCATTTAGTAGAGTCATTATCTCTTCAAAAATAACGTAAAAATATTGGATAACTTATGGCAAGCCAGTTTATTATCTGTTTTTTAACATATTAAATAATGTAACTGTCTCGACAGCCTCTTTAACGTCATGAACCCTTAGAATGGCTGCACCTCCTAACAGAGATACCATATGCAATGCAGTACTTCCATTTAGAGCGTTTTCAGGTTGAGTATTCAATGTTTTGTAAATAAAAGATTTTCGAGACAATCCCACCATGATAGGACATTCCAATATATTAAAGATACTGAGCTGATCAATCAGCATAAAATTACTTTTGATATTTTTGGCAAAACCTATTCCCGGATCAATAATGATATCGTTTACGCCCATTTCTTGAAGTGATCTTATCTTTTGCTTAAAAAAACTCAAAATTTCGAAAACGACATCTTCGTATGATGACAAAGACTGCATATTTTCGGGAGTACCTCGCATGTGCATTAAAACATATGGACACTTGAAAGATGCTGCTACTTTTGGTAGTCTTTCGTCAATTGCTCCAGCAGAAATATCATTGATAATATCAGCACCAACATCGATAGCTTTTTCTGCAACAGTGGCATGCACGGTATCTACAGAAATCCAGATATCTGGACAAACTTGCCTGATCGCTTTTACAGCAGACTCTATGATTAATGATTCCTGTTCAGCAATAGTAATTTTAGCTCCGGGGCGCGAAGACATAGCTCCAATGTCAAGAATATCCGCCCCTTCATTTACCATTTGCAGAGCCCTTTTCTGCAAAATTTCTAAATTACTAATACGTGAGCCCTCATAAAATGAATCACTCGTGAGATTCAATATCCCCATAACACGAGGAATAGAAAAGTCGAGAATTTTATTGTTAGATCTTAATGTTTGAAAAACTTGCATCCTAATTAATCAAAGATTTCAAAGTGGATAAAGCACTTGATAATCCCGTGATATCTGTACCGCCGGCGGTTGCAAAAAACGGCTGTCCACCACCACCACCTTGAATGTGTGTGGCAAGTGTCCTGATCATTTGTCCTGCATGCAGTGACTTGGACTTTGTAAGCGATTCGCTAATAGTGAGCATTAATTGTGCCTTTCCATTTTCTTCTAGTCCGAATAAAATCACAGCATCCCCAAGATCTTTTTCCAGATTATATGCGAGCGTTTTTGCAGTTTTACTATCGATGCCTTCCAATAATTCGGCAACAATAATAACGTCATTAAAAACATAGGCCTTTTTCCGCAGATCTTCCTGCATCCTACTTGCCTGACCGATCATTAATTTTTCGATTTCCTTCTTCAGCTTTTGATTTTCTTCTAGTAAGTCAGAAATATTCTTAATTACCTGGTTATTGTTTTTAAAAAAGGATCGAATAGCCGATAATTCACTTAATTCTTGATTTATGTATTTTTCTGCTGCTTTACCCGTAACAGCCTCAATCCTTCTGACACCAGCAGCGATAGCTGATTCAGAGATAATTTTAAAAAAACCAATTTCGCCTGTAGCTTTTACATGACACCCTCCACACAATTCACGGGAAAAAGTCGGATCAAATGTAATCATTCTAACTTCATCACCGTATTTTTCACCAAACAGCATCATTGCACCTGCCTCCTTAGCTTTTAAGATAGAAATATTCCTATTTTCTATAAGGGGAATATTTTGTTTTATTCGATCATTTACAATTTCTTCGACTTTTTGAATTTCTTCTGAAGTCATTTTCTGAAAATGAGAAATATCAAACCTCAAATAATCAGGTCTTACTAAAGATCCCTTTTGTGTAACGTGCGTCCCAAGTACATTCCTCAGGGCAGCATGTAGTAAATGGGTAGCAGAATGATTACATTGGGTATCAGATCTTTTTTCTGCATCAACTTCTGCAAATATTTCTTCATGAATATGTTCAGGAAGCCTATCAATAAAATGAATAATAAGTTCGTTTTCTTTTTTAGTATCCAGCACTTTAATGACCTCTCCTCCTATAATCAGCAATCCAGTATCACCTACCTGACCGCCACCTTCGGGATAAAAAGGAGTTTTATTTAGCACTAACTGGTAATATTCCTGTTCTTTTTGTTTAAGTACCCTATATTTTGAAGCATAAATTTGATCCAATGTTAGGATGTCATACCCTACGAATTCCGTCAGTACGTCTTCCCTTAAAATAACCCAGTCGCCAGTTTCACGCTTTGAATCTGCCCGAGATCTTTCCTTTTGCGCTGTGAGTGCTTCAGAAAATCCGTTCTCATCAAGTTCCCATCCCTTCTCGACAGCTATAAGACGCGTCAGGTCTACGGGAAAACCATAAGTATCGTATAATTCAAAAACGACCTTACCATCGAGCTTTCCACCTGAAGGATTTAAATCTTCAATTCGCTTCAAACCACCTTCAAGGGTCTTTAGAAAGGATTTTTCTTCTTCTCGAATAACGCGCTCGACGAAACTTTTTTGCATAGACAACTCAGGAAATACCCCTTCAAACTGTTTGGCTAATACTTCAACCAATTGAAATAATAATGGCTGATGATATCCGAGGTAAGTGTAGTAATATCGAACTGCTCTTCTTAAAATCCGTCTAATAACATAGCCCGCCCCTGTATTCGAAGGTAGCTGACCATCAGCTATAGTAAATGAAATGGCCCGAATATGATCTGCAAGAACACGGAAAGCAATATCCTGTTTTGTATCCCCATAAGTATACTGTCGACCAGTAATACGAGAAACTTCAGCAATGGTCCCTGAAAAAACATCTGTGTCGTAATTGGATTTTTTACCTTGAATTGCTCTGACAAGCCTTTCGAAGCCCATTCCGGTATCAACGTGCTTTGCCGGTAACTGTTCTAGGGTACCATCTGACTTTCTGTTGTATTGAATGAATACATTATTCCAGATTTCTATGACCTGAGGATGGTCTTTATTGACCAGCTCTTGGCCCGGAATCTGCGCACGTTCCTCATCGGTTCTCAAGTCTATATGTATCTCGCTACAAGGACCACAGGGGCCTGTATCCCCCATTTCCCAAAAATTATCCTTTTTGTTTCCAAAAATAATGTGAGATTCATCAACATGTTTTTTCCATTCATTAAGAGCAATGGTAGAAGCAGGTAGATTCTCCTTGGGATCACCTTCGAAAACAGAAACATACAACCTTGATTTGTCAAGTTTATAGACTTCGGTAAGCAATTCCCAGCTCCATGCAATGGCTTCAGCTTTAAAATAATCTCCGATACTCCAATTTCCAAGCATCTCAAACATGGTATGGTGGTAAGTGTCCACACCAACCTCTTCCAGATCATTATGTTTTCCGCTAACCCTAAGGCATTTTTGCGTATCAGCTAGTCGTGGATGCTCAGGCGTACGATTACCTAAAAAGTAGTCTTTAAACTGGTTCATTCCTGCATTTGTAAACATCAAGGTAGGATCATCTTTTACCACAATAGGGGCAGATGGAACTATTTTATGATTTTTTGATGCAAAGAATGATAAAAACTGCTGTCTAATTTCATGGGAAGTCATGTAGAAAAAACTTTTGAGTATTGAAACATTTCTGACAGATAATCTAAACAAAGTTATAAAAAAAAAGGCACCTTTTAGGTGCCTTTGGCGGAAGAGCAGGGATTCGAACCCCGGGTACCCTCTCAGGTACGCTGGTTTTCAAGACCAGTGCAATCAACCGCTCTGCCACTCTTCCGAATCCTTATCAATAAGGTGGGGCAAAGGTATCACAAATCAAACAATATTCCAAATTAATTAGAAATATTTCACATCAATTATATGTCTTTATGTACACTAGTTATTGTCTAGAATTTAACAACAAAATCAACATAGGGAATACCTATACGCAATAATTTGAATAATTCAGGATTATTTAGGAATGCGAGATCCACTGCAATTTTTTCACCGAAAAAACGAACCCCATAAGAATACACCCCATAATATCTACCTGTAGTAATATCTGCTGCTCCCGGAATAAGCCAATTTTCAGTAACCAAAGCGGTTTTTCTGGCAATACGCGTCATACCGGATATAGTCAAAATCGGACGATTGCTAAGCTCCTTATCTACATAGCCAAATCCAACGCCCATTGTAACATTGTTATTAGAGGTACCATATGTTCCGATACCATAAACAATACCAAGTCCATTGATGGGTGCCTCATTTGTTAGTACGTTTGCATACAACAAACCTCCGCCGGCATGAAACTTTTCTGAAACTTTAAATCCAAGCTTAGGGGTAATCATAAATGCGGGAGTTCCATTTACAGCAGAAATAATCTCAAACCCGCCACCTATAGTAAAGTAATCCGTTATGCCATAGTTAAAGGAGTTAATAACGAGATAAGTATTTTGGTAATAACCTTCTCCCTTCTTGAGATTGATAGCAGATGGACCAAATAAATATCTGGTATCATTGGGATTTTTAAACCAATACACCCCTTTCACTATGTTTTTCTCATCAATAAGTTCTATGTTTTTAATTTTTTTTACAGCAACCTCAAGCTTATCAAAAGCTTCTGTTTTGAACGTAATCGTATCCGTTGTCTGTGCTATCATTTTACCAATGAAGGCAGATTGGTCTTCCAGAATAATTCTGTAGGTCGATACTGAATTAAGCTTGTCTTTAGGAGAGATTTTTTGAGCTACGACGACATTAACGGCCAAAAAGCTACATATTAAAAATGTAAACCTCAAAATAATATTATTCATGATACGTTTTTATGAACAAATATAAGCAATTGTATTATGGCTTATTAAAAAACCAACCTGACTAATTTAATTTAAATAAAAAAGGGTCAGGCGGGGAGCCTGGACCCATAATAAATAAACCAACTTCATCGAAATGATGATATAAAAAAGACGAAAATCCAACGTTGAAAGGCATAGGCCTTAAAAAATCAATCTACATTATCATACAGGTACGAATTATTGGAAAAAAGCAGAGTGCCATCCTCATCCATATTGAGTGAATAATTAGATCTCTTGTTTGTAGAGCTTACTTCTTCATCCAGGACAACTTTCCTTCTTTCAAAAGCAGGTGTACTTTCTAAATCTGCAATTATTTTTGGGTTGTCGAGCGGTTTACTATTGGTGTTTCGCAAGTATTCCCTTCTTGCGGCTTCAGCTTCACGGTGAATTTGATCACCCTTTTGGTTGTCTTTGTTGTCATTGCCAGAATCTGTCATTTTATGTGCAGTATTATTAACTGGCTGACGATCAAAAACATAAGGTGTTTGGGGAAAACTAGGTGTATCAAATTCAATTGTATTTGAAGTCAATTCATCCGTATAAATCTGTTCTGCTTCATCTTCAGTAAACGGAAATTCTTTATCCAATGGAACACGGACTGTTTTTATACTTGTATCTTCAACCAATACTGGTTTTTGTATAGATTTTGATGATCCTTCTTGAAATCCTGTCGCTATTAATGTTACTAAAATTTTATCTCCAATACTTTCGTCTTTACAATTTCCCCAGATCAGATCGGTACCATAACCAGCTTCTTCCTGAACATAATCCGTGATTTCGCGGATTTCAGCCATTGTAATTTCTTTGGTACCTGAAGTAATATTTAATAGGATGTGCTGAGCACCTCTAATATCATTATCTTCTAATAAAGGAGAATTCAATGCATTGTGAATTGCTTTTCTTGCTCTATCTTCTCCCTCAGCATGAGCATTACCCATTATAGATACTCCGCTGTTTCTCATAACGGTATTTACGTCCTCAAAATCTACATTGATAATACCGGGAACAGTAATAATTTCCGCAATACCTTTTGCGGCTGTAGTAAGAATATCATCAGCCTTTCCAAAAGCGGCGGTAAATGGAAGATCATCGTATATTTCAGATAGCTTATCATTAGAAATAACCAGAATAGAATCGACATTTTTCTTTAGTTGATCAAGTCCCTCTAGTCCTTGTTTCTGTCGTCTCAAACCTTCAAATTTGAATGGTAATGTAACGATGGCAACTGTTAAAATGCCCATTTCCTTAGCTACTTTTGCAATAATTGGTGCTGCCCCAGTCCCTGTACCTCCACCCATTCCAGCAGTAATAAATAGCATTTTTGTACCATCAGAAAGCCATCTTCGAATTTCTTCTATAGATTCAATACAAGATTGTTTACCAACTTCGGGCAAACTTCCTGCACCGCGGCCTTCTGTCAAATTTGGTCCTAATGGAATTTTAGTTAATACCGGGCTACTCTCCATAGCCTGAGCATCTGTATTACATACAGCAAAGTCTACGCCTGTAATGCCTTGCAGAAACATATGTTTTACAGCATTACCTCCACCTCCTCCAACACCAATAACCTTTATAATGCATTTTTCTGAGTTTTGTATATCAAATTTCATGATGATGTCTTTTTAAGTTAATTATTAAATGTCAGAGTCAATTCCGGTTTCAAAAAATTCTTTCGTCTTTTTGAAAATAGTTTTAAACAAGTTGGATGAATTTCCTTGATGCCCCCCCCCTTCAGTATCCATAACTTCCATTTCTTCATCATATTGGGTTTTATCAATTTTAACCTTTTCTATTTCATTCTCCTTAATTTTTTGCGTTAATTCCCGAATGTCTTCAACATACACTTTTTTGTCATCCATATTTGTATCTATGCAATATTTCAATAATCCAATGGCTGTAGCATATACAGGACTGGCTAATTGCATCGTGTATCCATGTGCCAAATGTTCGATAGGCTCTCCTACCCTCGCCTGTAAACCAGTATGATATTCTGCGAGCAGATCGATATGTTTGAGCAAGGATCCTCCACCAGT
>JAUMBJ010000004.1:0-10240 GCA_032115755.1 Saprospiraceae bacterium | reverse complement strand
ACCATCCCGGCGATTAATTTGTTTTCAAAGCCAGATCTTCTAATTTCCCAGAGTACGTAATCAAATATTTCTTCAACGCGTGCCTGAATGATTCTGGACAGATTCTTCTCGGAAATCTCTTTATGCTCCTTTCCACGAAAGCCTGGAATTGTTATAATCCTATTATCATAAATTTCATCAGCAAGTGCAGATCCGAAACGCAACTTGAGTTTTTCGGCCTGTTCGCCCATTACCGTACAACCTTCCCGAATATCCTTTGTGATCACATTACCACCGAAAGGAATTACGCACGTATGTCTTATAATACCATCTTTAAATATAGTAATATCAGTTGTACCACCTCCAATATCAACCAGAACCACACCTGCTTCCTTTTCTTCGTCACTTAGCACCGCAGAGGCAGATGCTATTGGTTCTAGAGTTACATCGGCAACCTCTAGACCAGCTTTCTCAACACATCGAAGAATATTCCTGCTTGCCGTTATTTGACCGGTAATTATATGAAAGTTGGCTTCTAGTCGAACTCCCGACATACCAATAGGATCGAAAATTTCTTGCTCGTCATCAACTGTATATTCTTGAGGAACGACATGTAGAATTTTATCACCAGGAGGAAGCACAAGTTTGTACATATCCTTGATGAGCTTATCGATATCCTGCTGACTAATTTCTGTATTAGAGTCATGTCTAACTAATAAACCGTGATGATGAAGACTTTTTATATGCTGTCCGGCAATTCCAACATGAACAAGTTTAAATTTACAACCGGCATTTCGTTCAGCAATATCGATTGCCTCTCTAATAGCTTTAACGGTTTTGTCAATGTTGGATACTACGCCCCTGGATACACCTTCCGATTTAACCGTGCCTACTCCCACAATTTCCAGCTTACCGTATTCATTGAGATATCCTGCTATGGCACAAACTTTTGTAGTACCAATATCCAAAGCAACGGCGATGTTTTTAATGTTTGACTGGTCACTCATAATTGATAATATTTATATATTTGAAAACATTCATTGGATTATAGTAATATTTTTCTCTTTATCCTGAGTCTGATCAGCCAATTCTGGTAAACCCTCATGAGTCTTTTTACCCAAAATTACCTGATTTGTAAATTTTAAATTTAAAGTAGCGAACTGGTTCCAACCAACCTTTGGCATTCCGTCCTTATAAAATATTTTTAAATTTTCAAGTTTTTCTTCTGCATGAGCCAAATCACCAAAAATCAATTTTTCTCTGCCGATTTTGGGAGCAATGACCAGATCGCCATTTTCTTCCACATGAATTTGCTCAACTAATGCCAGCAAAAACTCATCTTTATTAACATGCAGGGCTAGTTCAAATACTTTTCGTAAAGTCGAAGATGAATCTCTTACCAAAAAAGATGAATCGTAAGCCGTAATTTTTCCTGTAGCCACCATTACTCTTGAAGATGCTCCCCGATATATTGGAATCTGGGCACCAGTTTCATCAAGATAATACTGATTTTGGTGCATGTCAGTGATTTTGATAACTGGCAATCTAGGTTCAATCAAAACACGCAGACGATTTTGATTATCCAAATACACCTGCACTTCTTTAATTCGCTGATCATCCCGAAGTCTCTGTTCAATCTTTTTTATATTAATTTTTCCTACTGCGATACCTTTTTTACCAAGTCCAGAAATTTCGACAATACGTTTTTTCAATTCAGCCTGGTTTATAAGGCTGTGAGCGGTTTGGTCTAATATATTGAGCTCAATGGTATCGACCAGCAATAAAGACTTTCTTTTCACAGACAAATACCAAAGGCCTGCAATCAGCATAACGCCAGCAACAGAAATAGCAGCTGCACTCATTTTGTAGAACCTTTTTGCCTCAATTTTTGCCATAAAAGGATATTAATTTTTCGCGTAATGGCAATACTAATGTATCAATATCACCAGCTCCCAACGTAATTAAAACTTCCAGTTTATCGAAGGGAATAGATTCTATGATAGTTTGCATTGTGCTCAGGTACTTTTTGGGATTGTTCATTTGATTGAAAATCAGCCTGGAGCTAACCCCCTCAAGTGGTAATTCGCGAGCCGGATAAATTTCTAAAATATAAATTTCATCAAGTTTATCAAGCGCCATGGCAAAACCTTCGTAAAAGTCACGTGTTCTGGAAAACAGATGAGGCTGAAATATGCCCGTAATCTTTCTTTTTGGATATAGCTGTCTGGCAGTAGAAATAGCCGCAATTAATTCAGTTGGATGGTGAGCATAATCATCTATATATACAATATTATTGATTTGGTAAATTTTTTCAAATCTCCTCTGTATGCCTTTAAAGTTCATCAGTGACTTCCGAATATCAATGGGATCTATATGCTGAAGCAACGCTATAGTTATGGCAACACTAGCATTTTCTGCATTATGCTGCCCAGGCATAAAAACCTCCACATCATTGAGTATATTTATACCAAACTGATAATCAAATTTGTATACCCCATTTTCTACGTGGGAATTATCTAAAAGCACATTGCCTGATCCCCAACCAAACTCCACCATCTCAATTTGTCGGTTCCGCAATACCTGAATTTCATCTTCGGTAAAATGGTTTAGAAGGCCTTGTCTGATTAAAAGCTTTCCGCCGAATTTGATTTTACTTGTAAAATCCTTGAAACCTTGATAAAAATCGCCCGCATGTCCATATATATCAAGATGATCAGGATCCATAGACATAATGACAGCAATTTCTGGCTCGAGATGCAAAAATGAACGGTCAAATTCGTCAGCTTCCATAACTGTCCATGCACCATTACCCAATATTAAATTACTATTATATCCGGCGAGAATACCACCTAAAAAGGCGGAAATACCCAAACCAGCCTGATGCAATAAATGGGCAGTCAAAGCACTGGTAGTTGTTTTTCCATGCGTTCCTGCAATAGCAATACATCTGCTATTTTTAGATATCAAACCAAGTACCTCGGCTCTTTTTTTCAAAGGAACGCCTGAATTCCGTAGAAATATCATTCCCTGATGCTCAGCCGGAACAGCTGGCGTATATACTGCAAGGTCAATATCTGCCGGAAGGTAAGCTGGGTTTTCATCAAAAACAATATTCATACCTTCTTGCTCCAGCTGGTCAGTGAGTGGTGTCCTTGTTTTATCATAACCTGACACCCGTGATCCATTGGCTAAAAAATATCTTGCCAAAGCACTCATACCGATACCTCCTATTCCAATAAAATATATATGCCCAAATTTCAAATCCATTATACTTGAGTATTAGATTGATGAGCAATAATTTTGTCAGCTATAAATCCTGCGGCATCAGGAAATGCAAACTCAGAAATCTGTTTTTGCATGGAGTTCAATTTATCCTGATCAACGATCAATTTTTGAACTACAGAAATTAATTGTGCATCTGCATTACTGTCTTCAACCACCAAAGCTGCGCCAGCTAATTCAAGACTTCTAGCATTTACCATTTGATGATCTTCAGCAACATATGGGGACGGGACAAGTACACTTGCTTTTTGTAAAATTGCCAATTCCGAAATAGTTAAGGCACCTGCCCTGCTGATAACGACATCAGATGCAGCATAAACCAACGGCATATCATCCATAAAGGCATTTATAACCCAGTGTGGATACTTAGCTTTATAATGCTGATAGTTGTCGAAGTTTGATTTTCCAATTTGCCATATAATATTAAAGGAATCTAGTTTTCCCTGATCAATCGCTTTACTAACCGTTTCGTTTATGGTCTTTGCGCCAAGACTTCCCCCTAGAAACAGAATTGTCTTTTTCGCTGAATCCAATCCCAGTTTAAGATGTGCATTATGTCGACTTATAGACAAATCAACTATATCCTTTCTAACAGGATTTCCTGATAAAATAATTTTAGCTTTAGGAAAAAATTTATCCATTCCCTTATAGGCCACAAATATCAATGATGCTTTCCTGGCTAAAAGCCGATTGGTCACCCCGGCATATGAATTTTGTTCTTGTAAAAAAGTTGGAATATTCATCCAGCTAGCTAATTTCAAAATTGGGCCACTAGCATATCCGCCTACTCCTATCGCAATGTCAGGTTTAAATTGACGTAAAATATTCCACCCTTTAATCATACTTCCAATCAGTTTGAAAGGAAATAAAATATTCTTATAACTCCAGCTTCTTTGGAACCCTGCCACAGGTAAACCCTTAATTTGATAACCCACAGCAGGAACCCTCTCCATTTCCATTTTACCGTTCGCACCTACAAAAAGAATCATTGCATCCGGTTGTCTTAACCGAATAGCATCTGCAATTGCAATAGCAGGAAAAATATGCCCACCTGTTCCGCCTCCGCTAATGACCACTTTCATCTGTAACATTTAATTGATCAAGTTTTCTCTTTTCTTGATATGCTTCCTCTACAAATCTGCTGACACTAAGTATAATGCCCAATGAAATACAAGTAAATAAATACGAGGTTCCTCCCATACTTATCAGAGGTAGTGTAAGACCTGTAGCGGGAACTAATTGAACAGAAACTGCAATATTGGCAAATGCCTGGATAACAATATTCAATGTAAGACCTAATGCCAGTATAGCACCAAAGGTCTTTGGACTTTTAGTAACAAGACTTATACTTCTAAGCAATAGCCATAAATAAAATATGAGAATAAAAAAACCTCCAATTATGCCATATTCTTCGCAGATGATGGAATAAATAAAATCCGCATATGCGTATGGCAATATATTTCGCTGCGTTGAGTTTCCTGGTCCCACACCAAAAATCCCACCATTGGCTATGGCAATTTTAGATTGCTGTACCTGATACTCTCCATCGGAATGTAAAAATTCATCAACTCTTGATATCCATGTTTCAGTCCTAATATGCTCCGGAAAAAATTTACCGGCAATAAAAACTGCAGAAAACAATAATAGCCCCGCTACCAGTAAAAGGAAGACATATTTAAGTGCTATTCGTCCAATAAACATCATTAAAAAACAAGTAACAAACAACAATGCTGCGGTTGATAAATTTGATGGTAAAATAAGACCACAAATGATTAAGACTGGGACAATCACAGGAACAAAAGCATTTTTAAAATCCTTTATATATTCCTGTTTCATGGCAAGTGATCGTGCGAGATATAAAATCAAAGCCAGTTTTGCAAAATCTGAGGTCTGAAAAGAGATATCCAGTATAGGTATTTTAACCCATCTTGCCGCATCATTAAGCTCTACACCAAATAAGGCCGTATAAATAAGAAGAGGTACGGCAATGATCATCAGGAAAGGTGCTATTTTGGCATAAATCATGTAGTGCAACCTGTAAGCAGTATACATAAGTATGAATCCACCAGCAATAAACATCATTTGCCTAATTAGATACCACTCCGTACTGGTGTTTTCCACATTCATTTTATAGACAACACTAGTAGAGGTACTATACACAATGAGTAATGAAAACAGACTAAGCAGGGTTACAATTAACCAGACTATTCGGTCTCCTTTCAATTTGTCATATGCATTAAATACTGCGTGCACTATATTTGATTTAAGCGTGTATAAATAATTTTTCTTTAAAAGATCTTATCGAAGCCTTAAACTGATCTCCTCTGTCCATGTAATTTCTGAATAGATCAAAACTTGCGCAGGCAGGTGATAAAAGAACTACATCACCAGACGAAGCAGAAGAAAACGCCTCAAAAACAGCATCATCAATATTTGAAGTGCTCTTAATAACCGGGACTACCTCATCAAATACAGAAATCAATTTACGATTATCTGCACCCAAGCAAATTAATGCTTTAACCTTATTTTCCACTAAAGGCAAAAGCGGACTGTAATCATTTCCCTTATCTGTGCCACCAGCTATCCATACCACCCCTGACTCCATAGCATCTAAAGCATAAAAAACAGCATCTACATTAGTGGCTTTACTATCATTTATGAAAGTAATACCATTAAATGTATCTACCACCTCTAATCTATGTGGAAGATTAACAAATGTTGCTAAACCCTCCCTAATTTCTGCTTCAGAAAGTCCAAGTGTCCTACATGCTGCTACTACACAATATGCATTGAGTAGATTATGCCTTCCTTTAATCGCAATCTCAAAATTGCCGGTACCATCCAAGGCCTTAATACCCTGTAAATAATCAGAATCATGAACACTTATCAAACTGGCATTTGAAGGATAACTTTGTATACCTTGGTTAATGTAAGGGTCATCTGCATTAAAAATAAAAGTATCAGTTTTAGTCTGATTTTCAGTAATTCTAAATTTTGCTGCCACATATTTATCCAACTCATAATCATAACGATCAAGATGGTCAGGTGTGATATTTAATAAAATACTGATGTTAGATCTGTAATTGTCAATATCATCCAATTGAAAACTACTGATTTCCAATACAACACATTCAGGGTTTTCTTCCGCAATGATTCTTGCAAAACTATGTCCATAATTTCCCCCAAGGGCGACATTCCATCCAGCGCGATGTAAAACGTGGTATAAGAGTCCCGAAGTTGTAGTCTTCCCATTTGATCCCGTAATTCCAATGGTCAGTCCGGAATAATGAATAAAACCAAACTCAATCTCGGAAATTATTCTGCGTCCCATTTCTTTTAACATGCGCAGGACTGGCGCATTACCCGGAACTCCGGGACTCTTTACAACCACATCAGCTACCAACAGCTTCTCAAAATCGTGATTTCCTTCCTCAAAGGAAATCGAATTGCTAATAAACTCAACCTTTATCTTATCATCAATGATTCCTGCATCACTGACAAAAACATTATAATTCATTTTGCGTGCCAGTAATGCCGCACCTAATCCGCTCTCTCCTGCACCTATAACAGCAATATTTTTCATTAGCGAATTTTTAAAGTTATAATACTAAAAACAGCCAGTATTATTCCCACTATCCAAAATCTAGTCACAATTTTGGACTCATGCATACCTAACTTTTGAAAATGATGATGCAGAGGCGACATTAAAAAAATACGTCTTCCCTCTCCATATTTCTTTTTGGTATATTTAAACCAACTTACTTGCAGAACAACAGATAAATTTTCCACTAGAAAAATACCACACAATATTGGTATTAATAACTCCTTCCTAATGAGAATAGCCAAAACTGCTATCACACCGCCAATCATTAAACTACCAGTATCGCCCATAAAAACTTTGGCCGGAAAAGAATTATGCCATAAAAACCCTATACATGCCCCTAGAAAACAAGCAGCGTACACTACTAACTCCCCCGAGTCTGGGATATACACAATATTTAAATAATCAGCAATAATGGTATTGGACGATACGTAAGCCAAAATTCCTAAAGTAGCTCCGATTATAGCAGAAGTACCTGCAGCGAGGCCATCAATTCCATCTGTTAGATTGGCAGCATTAGATACCGCCGTCACAATAAAAACACTTACCAGAATAAAAAGCAAATAAAGACCTATATCGGCGTTGTCGCCTAAAAACGTAACAAGGTTTTTGTAATCAAAATTATTGCCCTTATAAAAAGGGATATTGGTTAGTGTAGATTTTACATAAGCCATTTGAATAATTCTACTTTCCTGATTTACTTTTGGGACCACAGTAGAATAAATCCTAACCACCTCATAACCTCCGCTTTCAGCTTCATTTAGTGGCATGCGTATAACAACATCCTTTGAAGTCAACATCGTAATAGCAACAATCAAACCGAGCATAATTTGACCAAAAACCTTCGTTTTACCACTTAAACCTTCCTTGTTCTTTTTGAAAACCTTAATATAATCATCCGCAAAGCCAATCAAGCCAAGCCATAGGGTAGTAAACAGCATTAATAAAATGTAAACGTTGTTTAGTTTAGCAAAAAGTAAACAAGGTACAAGTATGGCCATTAAAATAATCAAACCACCCATTGTAGGAGTTCCTTCTTTAGATTTCTGTCCTTCAAGACCAAGATCCCTAACGGTTTCCCCTACTTGTCTTCGGCGAAGCGCATTTATTATCCTTCCGCCAAATACCATTGAAATAATGAGTGATAAAATAATAGCTGCACCAGATCGGAAAGTAATATACTGGAACAGACCCGCTCCGGTGATATTATATTCTTGATTTAAATATTCGAAAATATGGTACAGCATTTGCTTATGTATAATGAGATGATGAGATAGAATAATTTTAGCTTAAAATTAACAGTGCAGAAGGCCTTCCTGAACTTTTCCAGGAGATAGGGTCCTCCTGCAACTGTTAAACCAACCTGAGAATGATAATAGAACCTAATTCTTTAGGCAATTCAGATGACATTCTCAAATCATCTGACAACCTTTGCTAGGTAGTTTTCAATAACTGCTCCAGCAATTTTTTATCGTCAAATGGAAACTTTTTTCCATTAATTTCTTGATATTTTTCGTGCCCCTTACCGGCGATTAAAATAACATCGCCTGGATTTGCCAACATCACAGCAGTTTTTATAGCAACTTGTCTATCAGTTATCCTGATAACTTGATTTAGATGTTCTGCTGGAATGCCTATTTCCATATCATTTAAAATTTGTTCGGGATCTTCTGATCTGGGATTATCGCTTGTCAAAACAACTTTTTGAGAATAAACAGCAGCAATTCTTGCCATTTCTGGTCTCTTCGTCTTATCCCTGTCACCACCACAACCAACTACAGTAATAAGTTGATTCTTGGGTGATTTAATTTTTAAGATGGTTAGAATTACATTTTCAAGCGCATCAGGAGTATGGGCATAGTCCACAATTCCGCAGATTTTTGTTTCTGGTTGTAAAACCTGCTCAAATCTTCCTTCAGCACCATTCAAGCCGGATAGAACTGTAAGCACCTCCCAATCAGAAACTCCAAGTTGTCTTGAAGCAGCATAAACAGCAAGAATATTATATGCGTTGAATTCACCTATTAATTTAAAATAAGCATCTTCACCATTTATCTGCAGTTGCATTCCGGTGATATTATTATCCAATATCTTACCTTTTACATCCGCCATTGTCTTTAAGGCATAACTAATTGTTCGAGCTGCCGTATTCTGAACCATGACTGAACCGCGCTTATCATCTATATTTATAACTGCGAAGCTATTCTTACCCAAGCGATCGAAAAAAGACTTCTTTGCTCTTATGTAAGCATCCATGGTACCATGATAGTCAAGATGATCATGAGTGATGTTGGTAAAAACTGCGCCAGCAAAATTCAAACCAGCTATTCGAAGTTGATCAGCGGCATGAGAACTTACTTCCATAAATATATGACTACATCCAGATTGCTTCATTCGAAATATGAGCTGATGCAGTGTAATGACATCGGGTGTCGTATGCGTAGCAGGAACAACATCAAAGCCAATGCGATTTTCAACTGTAGATATCAAACCACACTTATAGCCCAAAGACATAAATAGCTGATACAATAAAGTTGAAACAGTCGTTTTACCATTTGTTCCTGTAACACCCACCAATTTTAATGCAGCACTCGAATGATTATAAAAAGCATCTGCCATGTTCCCAGCCAATTCTTTAGCATTTTTTGCAAGAATGTATACAACATGGTCATCGAGATCTGAAGGGTATTCAGTACATATTACTGCAACTGCACCATTTGCTATTGCCTTGTCAATAAACTGGTGACCATCAGAAGCTACACCCTTAAGCGCAATAAAAAGACTACCATTCATACATTTACGGGAATCAATTTCAATACCTGTTATCGGCACCTCAACACTTCCTTTAATTTCCCTAACAAATTCAAGGGGCAATATTTCAAACAACTTTTTGGTCATAAACTGATCATTTAACTCAGTTTAAATAAACCGTAATCGATTTTTTTCCTGGAATCGTACCAGGTGAAATGCTCTGCGACTCCACTTTACCGATACCTACAATATTTACTTTCATGCCAAGGCTCTCCAAAACATATGAAGCATCACGGGCTCCCATGCCCCTGCAATCAGGGACATATTTTTTATTAATTTTATTTTTACCAAGAAGCATGGTATTTTCGAATGGTTCTACTCTTGCCCAATCAGCCTTAAATTTTTCTTCATATGGCAAACCAACATATTCAAATACTTTCTTGAAATCATCGGAGTAACCAATAGTTCTATCTGGCAAACTGTAGTTTACTACAAAGGAAGAATCAGATAAAATCTTAATTTGCTGATTTTTAAGCAAATGTATTTTCTCGGCTATCGTTTTAAATACTGGTCCTGCTACCATACCTCCATAAAATTGGTGTTTCGGTCCGTAAACCACTACTAATG
>JAUMBJ010000003.1:0-22186 GCA_032115755.1 Saprospiraceae bacterium | reverse complement strand
GACAAAGCACTAATACAAGATAATGCAGTGCTATTTTTTGATATAGTTTTCAAGACTATATTTTCCGCCACCGGTTAGAAATAATATCAGATATGGTATGGCAAATAAAATTGCCGCTTCCTTGTCCTTAAATGGATCGTCACCATGTACAATAAATGCGGCTACCAGCATAGTGATGAGAAGTGGTAATGATGCATAGCGCGTAAATATACCGAGTACAATAAACAATGCACAAAGTACTTCAGAAAATACAGCAAGTCCCAGTGAGATTTCTTTGCCTAGTCCAATCGGATCTGCAAATTTTATGGGTTCATCTCCTACAAGCCTGAGTAATTTTCCCCATCCGTGATTGATAATCATTAAACCTCCAAAAAATAATCTAAGTAGTAAAAGCGATAAATCCTGGTATTTCATTTGAATATATTTATTTAACTAATTGACAACTATATTTGTATATATGGTGTTATCGAACATTTATTAGACCATAAATTTAAACATTCCGATTGGTCTGATATATTAATTGCCTGTTTTTTTGACGTCATATTTTTATCTGAATTTTTATTCTCATCCGAGTTTATTGTTATTTCAACCCCTACAAATTCTCTTGATACTTGGTAATGCGCCAAAAAAAAGAGCCCCATATGGAGCTCTTTTGATATTTTAGTGTGTTGATCTATTAATAGAAAGTAAATCTATTATCATCAATTTCAGCACCTTTTCTAAGTGCATCCATCAGTTTGAAAGATATCTGTCCTCTAGTAGTTGATTGCATAATGGCTTTTTGCATAGCCACATCAGAACCTGTATTTTCAACACTTGAATTATTAACTTTTACTACATATACACCAGTTGTTCCTTCTAAAGGCTGAGAAGTTTGACCGGATTTTGTTTTAAAGATGGTACCTATCACCTTTGGTTCATTGCCACCGACGCTCAATGCGTTAGAGCTATAATTTACTTTTTCTGTAACTGGAGTAAATTTATACATAGAACCAATGCTAGCAATATCTTTACCTGTGATAGAAGCAGTTATTTTAGCTGCTTTTTTCTCATTAATTACCATTTTTTCTACATCCTTTCTGGCTGCTGCTACGGAAGGAAGTCCTGCATCATTAATTTCGCTTAGTGCAACAACAACATGTTTGCTATCATGGAAGTTTACTTCATCGGTATAGGTGTATGCTGTTGAAGAAACCATGCCTTTCTCACCACTTTCGAATGCCCATCTGATAATATCTCTTGAAGTCTGTCCGCTTCCAAGTTCACCAAGAATATAATCATTCTTCTTAATTCCCGAAGCAACTAATACCTCACTATCCTTTGCTGTAGCTTCCATATCCTGTAGCGTTTTATTTTTTTCGATGTAGGCAAGTACTTCATCTAATTTCTTATCCTGAGTTTCCTGACTTGGAACGATAGGAGAAGAGAGGAAAGCGAGCTTATAACTGGATTCGTTGGTCGTGTATTTAAGTTTTTTAACCTTGATCAGGTGAACTCCAAATTGCGTTTCTACGACATACATACCTCCTTCTTTGCCGGTGATAAATATGGCATCATTGAATGGTTGTACCATGGTACCAGGACCAAAAGTACCTAAATCTCCTCCTTTGGTTGCAGATCCTGGATCCTGACTATTGGTAGTAGCCACATCTTCAAATTTAGCACCTCCGTTTATAAGGGTTTTCAAACTGTCAATGTAAGCTTTGGCTTTTACAAGACCCAAAGCATCACCAGCCTGAACACTTCTCAGGATATGACTGGCTTCAGCAGAATCGGGAAGCACTTTTTTAGCAACTATTTTAAACATGGTATAGGCTCCGTCACTATTGATTGGTCCAACTACACTTCCTGGACTGAAATTTGCAATGGTATCTTTGATAGATTCTGGCAGTTCATCTTTTTTAGCATATGTATTTGCATAAAAACCTTGATTGCTGGTTACAAAAGCAGAATCTTCTTTGGTAGAGATGAATCCTTCCTTAAGCGCCATTATCTGGTCAAATATTTTCTGCGAGTCCTGTGCTGTAGGTGTTACATCGAAAACTACATAGGAAAGGCTCCTTGTTTCTTCTTCAGTAGCATATTTTTTCTTATTTTTTTCCAGATAGTTTTTAATATCGTCATCTGTAACTTTCACATCAGTATCCGGAATACTGTCATAAGCAACATAAACAAAATCAATCAGTGCGGTTTCGCTTTGAGCCTTTACAACTGCATTAGCTTCCCATGTAGTCACCATCATAGCTTTTGAAATCATATTCATTAGCTTGGTTTGCTTTTGCGTTTTGATTACTTGCTTTCTTTGTTCGTTCCAAAAACTGGTAAATTGAGGATTTAATTCCTGACCTTCATTAATAGCGGTTTGAAACTGAGACAATTGTTCTCTATCTACCTGTCCAGTCATTGGATTTCTGAAATTATTCTGTACGATAGGGCTCAGATTTACTCCAAACTCCAGTTCTGTTAATTCTTCTTCGCCTACCCCTATACCTAGCTTATCTGCATAATCATCGATAATGATTTTTTCGATAAGGTAATTCCAAAGTGAAGATCTTCTGCCATAGTAATCATTGCTACCGCTATATAATGCGTTTTCGACCTGTTGGAATTCAGTTATGTCGATCTTTTTACCATTTACTTTACCAACAGAATTTTTGGAACCAAAGATTCCGCCACCTCTGTTACTTGCATTGGTCATATCCATAATGATAAATCCCGCCAAAGCAACTGCCAGTAATACAATTACCAGCCACATATTTTTTCTAATTTTACCAATTAAAGCCATATAAATAAAGTTAATTTAGTATCACAATAGGATGTATCCTTTTCCATTTTTACAAAAGAGCCACAAAAGTAATGTAAATATATCTATTTCCAAATATCGTTCCTTAAAATAAGCACAATTCTTTATATTTTAAGCATTTAGGTATCCATTATTCCCCATAAAGTTGCTGGTAATATGCTTCCATTTGTTGGTAAAAAGAAATGCCTTTGGCTCGGATTATAGCATCCTTGACAAATCTGAAAACTGGGATTTTATGCTCCTTACCAAGGTTGCAGGCGTCACTGCAAATATCCCATTCATCATAGTTCCAGGCTTCAAATCCGGATATTTCATTTAAAGTTATCCGGATTGGATACAAATGACAAGAAAGGGGTTTTTTGAGACTACTTATGCCGGAACGCCAGGCTTTTTCTATACCGCATTGGGCTATTCCACTTTCATCAAGATTTAAAAAGACACATTTTCCGTCTTCATGACAATGAGTTCCCCATACTTTGGGTTCTTTGTAATAGGTAAAAGGCTCAGATGATTCTAAATATTCTTTTGAAGCATTGGGTAAGAAGGCTTTTATACCCTCAAGTTCCTTCGTAATTGTTTCTATTTCATCCTGTTTTACAGGAGCTCCATAATCCCCTTCCCAACAGCATGCTCCCTTACATTTGGATAGATTACACTGAAATTTTCTTTCAAAAATTTCATCACTAATGATTACATCCTCAATTATGACCATTTTACCAATAGTTAAATTTTACGGGACTATTTTTTCAATAGGTACTGCCACCAGTTTCTGGTGTTTATATCCAAAATAATTCCAGAAAGTATTTTTGATTCTAAAACAATACAACAGCCTCAAAAATACCAAATAATTTAAGCTACAAAACCATTTGAGCGACTAAGAATTTCTCTAATTGTTTTTAAATAATGTTTGTCGCAGCTTTCAAAATAGCCCTTTTGTTTGAGCAGGATGACATAGTCTTCCAGATTAGAAATGTCTTTTGGTATACCTGCAAATTCCATCCACAACACAAAATCCTTTACGGCATCATGCAGGCTGGAATAGCAGGCATGGCCTCGATTGGATCCTAATGCAGTTGTAGATCTTTGTTTGGCAAGCTTCATTCCAAAAGGATTATTGTTTTCAACAAAAATCGTTGAATTAAAATTTCCACTTTCGAATGTAGCCTGCGCGGCAATAAAATTTGCTGTCATTTGTGAAACACCTTGATGGGTAAGCAGACTCACAACTAATTTTTCGGGCTCAAGTATATGCTGTACGGTTGGTAAAAAATGCTTGTAGGAGCGGACCATTTCTGTAAACTGACTTCGAAACGAAATCAATAAAAGGAAGGCCAGTACCCATTTTACAGGATTGGATGTATTCATATTATAACTTGCTGTGGGTGATTTTTCTGTTATTAATTGGCAGAAAAACAAAATTTAAAGTAATTTTTTGTAGAGTTCTTTTTACAGATGCTATGGTTTGTTGCTTTGATAAATGGAATTCGTAATGCTTCTGGCAAAAGTGATTTAAAAGGCCAATGAAATCTTTAGTTGGAAGCTATATTTTCTGAAAGGGGATGAAGTATTATTTTATTGTTCATATGGAAATAGTTTTAATTGTATCCTGTGGCTGCTTCAAACATTTCAACCTATATCCGTCAATGATTAAAGACTTAAACGAAAATTATACAATGATTATTGTTCATGAATTTTAATCACAAAAGATCTAAGCCTGTATATTGGTTACGTCATATTTTAAAAAGAATTAAGTTTCCTTTTATTGAATGATCACAAATGAGGTGTGCTGCATGGCATTAAATAAAATTGAAATGCAAGAACTTATGCTTTAAATTTGTACTTATTAATAGAGGTATATTGGTTTTTCATATGTTAAGATATTGTTTTATTTTAGGGCTGCTCTATATAGTTGGATGTAAAACATCGACTCAGATCATGAGCACACCTGAAGGAGCTGCCTTATTTATTTCGGGGAGATATTACGGAGAAACACCTTGTAAAGTAAGTACCACACAAAGCAAGGAAGATAAAATGAGATTGGTATTGGAAAAGGAAGGCTACTTTCCTATGGATACCAGTATCTATCGGGATGGGAAAATAAATAAAACATCACATATATTAGGGTGGCTTTTTGTTTTTCCCTTTCATTATGACAGAAATTTCAAGACTAAATATGTTTTCAAACTAACTGATTTGAAAACATCAAAACTACCATCTGATTCTTTGTCGACCATAGGTCAAAGTAATATGGAGAAACTTAGGGCCTTGCAGGATGCATATAAGCAAGGGCGGATTTCCAAAAGTGATTTTGAAACCCAAAAGAAAATTATTATTTCAGGTCAGCAATAAATCGATTTTTCATTTCCGGAGCTATGACCATACAACTTTCTGATTTTCCAAATATGTTGTAACGGACAGCAGCGATCATATTATAGAGAGGATGTCCAATGATATTCGGTATCCAAAATATGCCATACCTCCATGGATGATGTATAGATTTTAAGATCTGTTTGACGGCATCCATATGCGTATATATGACGCCATGGTCCACAAATAAAACGGAATCTACATTTTTAAATGCTTCGATATCTTTTTGATGGACCAGATCTCTTAAATCTATTGATTGTAAATGAACAAATGTAATCACGCTTTTTTTATCGTGTTTAAATACAAATTTTACCCAGAAATTGCAAAACTTACAGGCGCCGTCAAAAATCAATAACGGTTGGTTTTCAATAGTTTTTTCAGGGTTCAACAGGATTTTCATTATGCAAATATTTGCTCCAGCAAATCCTCAATTTTAGAGATGGTTTTAATCTGGATTTTATATTTTTTCTTTTCCAGCTGTTCAGATTTGTAACTTGAAATAAAAACCTGATCAAACCCCATTCTATCGGCTTCCTGAATGCGTTGTTCGACTCTACTTACTGGTCGTATTTCACCAGAAAGCCCGATTTCGCCGGCAAAACAAATTTTTTTGTCTACATAAATATCCTGAAGTGAAGATATGAGTGCTGTCACCACCGCAAGATCAATGGAAGGGTCGGTGATTTTAAGTCCTCCGGCAATATTTAAAAATACATCATTTTGTCCAAATGCCAAACCACATCTTTTTTCGAGTACTGCGAGTAACATAGACAATCTTCTCAGGTCGAAGCCTGTTGATGATCGCTGGGGAGTTCCATAAATCGACGGACTTACCAGTGCCTGAGTTTCAATCAGGAGTGGCCTAAGGCCCTCCAGGGATGCGCCTATCACTGTACCACTGAGCTGATCTTCATTTGGAGAGATCAAAATTTCGGAGGGATTTGAAATTTCTTTTAAACCACCTGATTCCATACTGTATATCCCAATTTCATCGGTGGAGCCAAATCTGTTTTTTAATGTTCTTAATATTCGGTAAGCATAATGATGGTCCCCTTCAAATTGTAATACTACATCGACTATATGCTCGAGCAGCTTTGGTCCCGCAATCCCTCCTTCTTTGGTGATATGACCAATGATAAAAACCGGAATATTGGACTCTTTGGCAAAACGCTGTAACTCCCCCGTACATTCCTTTACCTGTGATATACTGCCTGGGGTACTGTCGATATATGGACTGGCCAGTGTTTGGATAGAATCAATAATGATGAGATCAGGTTCCATGCGCGATGCTTCTTTCAGCAATTGCAGGATATTTGTCTCCGTGTATACAAAACACTCCGAATTTGAATAGGCAAGCCTGTCTGCTCTCATTCTGATCTGTTCTTCACTCTCTTCGCCCGAAATATATAAGACTTTTCTATTTAGCCGTAGGGCTAACTGGAGCATCAGGGTGGACTTTCCAATTCCTGGCTGACCTCCAACCAAAACTATACTTCCGGTTACTATTCCACCACCCAAAACCCGATTTAGCTCCTCATCACCCGTATTCATCCTTTGACTGGCAAGAGGCACTACTTCATCAAGTTTTTTTGGTGCAAGGCTTACTTTGGATACACTTTTCCAGGCTTTTTCAATATTTTTGGAAGCGTTTGGCTTTTCAATAATTTCTTCCGTATAAGTGTTCCATGCTCCGCAAGAGGGACACTTTCCTATCCATTTAGGAGATTCTGCGCCACATTCTGTACAAAAGAAAGCTGATTTTATTTTTACCAAAGTAAATGAATTAATTATTCAAATTGACGAGTAGTCAAAAATAGACTAATTTTTCCACATTCTGTAACGGGCAATTAATTGTCTGGTGGATGCATCGAAATGATCCGGAATTACACCTTCATTGAGAATAGGAATTATTTTATTGGCAAGTTGCTTTCCAAGTTCTACGCCCCATTGATCAAAACTAAAAATATTCCAGATTACACCTTGGACAAATATTTTATGTTCGTACATGGCAATTAAACTTCCCAAAGTAAACGGGTCTATTTTTTTTACTAAAATGCTATTGGTAGGTCGGTTGCCACTAAAAATCTTGTAGGGAAGTAGTTTGTTAATGTCCTCTTCGCTTTTTCCTTCTTTTTCAAGTTCTAGCTTAACTTCCTCTCCAGATTTACCTGACATTAATGCCTGCGTTTGAGCAAGAAAATTGGAAATCAGCAAAGTGTGATGATCACCTATCTCGTGATGACTACATGCGGGAGCGATGAAATCACAAGGGATCATTTGCGTTCCTTGATGTATCAGCTGATAAAATGCATGTTGGCCATTTGTACCTGGTTCGCCCCATATTATAGGACCGGTTTTATAGGATACAGGATGCCCATTTCTATCAATGGACTTACCATTACTCTCCATATTGGCTTGCTGGAAGTATGCGGCAAACCTATGCATATACTGATCATAAGGCAAAATTGCTTCTGAAGCGGCATCAAAAAAATTGACATACCAAATACCTAAAAGTGCCATAATGACGGGGATATTGTTTTCCAAGGGAGTATGTCTAAAATGCTTGTCCATGTGTTCAAATCCAGCCAGCAGATTGAAAAAATGATCTGGTCCCACCGAAAGCATAATGGATAAGCCTATAGCAGAAGATAGGGAATAGCGTCCTCCTACCCAATCCCAGAAAATAAACATATTTTCAGGATTAATTCCAAATTCAATAACAGCTGCACGATTTGTTGAAAGTGCAACAAAATGACTGGACACAGCTTCCATGCTTGAGGCATAACTTAAAAACCAGTCTCTTGCACTATGTGCATTGGCCATAGTTTCCTGGGTGGTAAAAGTTTTTGATGCAATCAGGAAAAGACAGGTTTCAGGATTTAGTTTTTTAACGGTTTCGGCTATATGTGTTCCGTCAACATTTGATACAAAATGAATTTTCAAGTGATTTTGGTAAGGACGAAGCGCTTCCGTTACCATGACAGGACCAAGGTCTGAGCCACCAATTCCAATATTTACAATATCCGTTATTGTTTTTCCTGTATATCCTTTCCAGGTGCCGCCGATGACCTGTTGACAAAATAATTGCATTTGTTCGAGGGTCGATTTTATGTCAGATCGAACATTTTTTCCATCCACATAAAGTGGGGTAGTCAGACTGCTACGTAAAGCCGTATGTAAGACAGATCTTTTTTCAGTGACGTTAATTTTTTCACCAGTAAACATGGCCTCTATGGCTTCTCTCAGGTTACATTCGTCTGCGAGTGCCCTTAAAAGTGTTAATGTTTGAGCATTACATATATTTTTTGAATAATCAAAGTAAAGGCTGTCATCCAAAACGGAAAATAAAGATACCCTGTTTTGATCTTCCTTAAACAGGTCTTTCATCTGAATATTTTTCATTTTCAGATGGTGTACTTGAAGCTGTTGCCATGCTTTTGTATCCGTAGGATTAATATTTGGAAACATAGATTTTGCATTTTGAAATGCAAAAATAATGCTATGTAGCCAAACTTATTGTCAAAAATACAATTAGGTTTGATTTACTTTTTATAAGGTTTAAATTTACCTTACGCCGTGCATACATCTTTTCAATATCGGACTTAATGCCACTATCGTAATTCCTGCAATTATAGGAACGAAGGTAAAGATCAAAAAGAATGTTGATAAACCATAATTTGTAGAAATATTATCAATCATACTACCCATGGTACCTGCTACTTTATTTCCAATGGCAATGGCAAGATACCATATGCCATAAGTTACAGCGATCATCCTGCCTGGCACTAGCTTACTTACATACGAAAGACCTACAGGAGATATGCACAACTCACCTAAAGTATGAAACAAGTAGGCAATGACCAGCCAGATAACACTCACTGATGCTGTCGTTGCACCAAGGGGTATAGTAGATGCTCCATAGGCAATAGATAAAAAGCCAAGCCCTAAAAACGTCAGGCCAATGCCATATTTAACGGCTGCAGGTGGGTTGTATTTACTTTCCCATATTTTTGAAAAAAGAGGTCCGAGTGCAATAATGAAAAAGGAATTCAATACACCAAACCAGGTCGCTGCTATTTCTGTATTTTCCTGACCAAATTCATTTCGTACCATCCAAATGACAATTCCCCAAATAATCACGAAGCTTGTACCCAAAAATAAATTTGCCTTGAGATAATGGGTTGAAGTTGTCTTAAAAAGCTTTATCAAAACGTATGTTATAATCATTAGGGGTACTATAGTAAGACAGGCATTAAATATTTTAAACCATAATGCGCTATCCCCGTCAAGCGATCTGTCTAGGTAATCTTTGGCGAAAATCGTCATGGATCCACCCGCTTGCTCAAACGAAGCCCAAAAAAACATGTAGAAAACCGCGATGATAAAAACAGCAATCATTCTGTCCCTGGTCACTATGGAATATCTATATATTCTACTGAATAATATGTACAAGAAAAGTACCAGGGTTCCAGTAATGACGAAACCCGCATTGGTTTTATTACCAAAAATATTAAAACCGTACACCTTCGACATGGGGTCATTGACGACCCAAATTAAGGCAGATAATGCTGTTATGATAATAAGTGAAAGGTCCGTTCTTGTAAATGGATTTAACTTGCCGCCCTCTGATTCTGAAGTTACATCTGAAGCAGCCACCTGATTGGATTCGTTGACCACTGAAGATGGAGGCAAACCAACATTGCCGAAGATTTTTTGAGAAAGGTAAAACTGCAGCATTCCAAAAAACATAAATATTCCTGCCAACCCAAATCCCCAGGAATAACCTACTTTTTCACCAATATAGCCACACAATCCTATGCCTAGAAATGCGCCGGAATTTACGCCCATATAAAAGATCGTGTATGCGCCATCCTTTTTTTCGGGAAAGTCCTTATACAACTTGGCTACCATAGAAGTCATATTTGGTTTGAAAAAGCCATTTCCAAGTATGAGGAAAATAAGTCCCAGATATAAGGAAACTGAAGTCTCTGCAGCCATAGATGCATGTCCTAAAGTCATCAATATGGCACCCAGTATCACTGCATTCCGATGTCCAAGATATTTATCTGCCAGAATTCCTCCAATAATCGGAGTCAGATATACCATTGAAGTATATGTACCATAAAGGGCAAGTGCATTTTCTCTTGGCCAGTTCCAGCCCCCATCCATAAAGGTAGAAGTAAGGAATATAACCAGTAAGGCCCGCATACCATAAAAAGAAAAGCGTTCCCACATTTCTGTAAAGAATAGGGTAAACAATCCCGCAGGATGACCCATCACCTGAACCTTAAAAAAATCGTTATTAGTAGTTGACATGGGTATACATTATTTTACTTCGTGCATCAGTTTTCTGATAAACGGTGATATGAGAATTAATAAAAGCCCTGCCACGAGCGCATATATAGCAAGCTGGTAATATCCGTCAGTATAAGAACTTAATTTTTCTGATAGTGGGGCGGACGCATCAGGAGTTGACATTCCCGCACCTAGTATTCCAGCCACATACTGACCATATGCGCTTGCAAGAAACCACATGCCCATCATCATACCGCCAAGTCGTTTAGGAGATAGTTTAGTGATGATTGATAATCCAATTGGAGAAAGACAAAGTTCTCCTATAGTGATTACTAAATAAGCTGCTGTAAATATATTTAAGGATGTCATACCTTGATCATCAGCGAAGAAAATGGTCGCATAAAAAGTAAAAAATGCGCCCGCAAGGAAGAGAAATCCCAAACCAAATTTTACGACAGTATTGGGTTCTTTTTTTCTGCCTGCCAGCCAAACCCAAAAAAGACCGATTAATGGACTGAATATGATGACAAACAAGGCATTGAAGGAATTATTGACTACATTTGGATCCATTGGTATTCCCAATAAATTATGATGTAGATTTTTTTCAGCAAATAAGGCCAGGGATCCCCCGCTTTGTTCAAAAAATGCCCAGAATATGATGGAAAAAATGATAAAAATGAGCCCTGCAATCATTTTTTGTCTCATTTCACGACCTGAGAACTGATATAACTCGTAAAAGAAGTAGATAAGCGCTACAGGTCCAATGGTGTACATAAAATAGTCTGTGTAGTCGGTATTTATAATCATGGTATAAATGACAGGTAAGCTCAAAACGGTACCTAAATAAACCAGTAATTCCTTTCTTTTTCTGGTGCTTTCGGGTAAATCCAAAAGTGGCGAGTCGCCTATCGGACCGAGATGTTTTTTGGTATACATAAACGTCACAACCCCGATGGCCATGACAATGGCGGCAGATAGAAAGGCATAAGACCAGCTGTAATATTTACCCAATGCAACGCAAATGGCACCGCCAAGTAAGGCTCCAATATTAATTCCAGAATAAAAAAGGCTGAAACCCGCATCGCGTCGTGGGTCACCTTCCCTGTAAAGATCGCCGACCATAGATGAAATATTTGGCTTAAAAAATCCTGTACCGACTATGGTCAATGTAATGCCTGGATAAAACATGTCAGCGGGAGCAAAAGCAATCAATAGGTTTCCTGCAATCATAGTAACCCCTCCAAAAAGCAACGATTTTTTAAATCCCAATATTTTGTCGGCAAATATTCCGCCAATAAACGTAAAAGCATAAACAAAGGCCTGAATGGCGCCATATTTTAGGTTGGCATCCCGGTCACTCAATCCAAGTTGACCAACCATAAAAATAGCCAAAACACCTCGCATACCATAGAAACAGAAACGTTCCCACATTTCGGTGAAGAATAAGTACCAAAGTTGTTTGGGATATTTTCCTTCAAAACCCTGAATATTCTCCAGCGTTAATTCGTGTCTTTGTGATGACATGCCATTCCGTTTTTAATGTACTTCCAAAGCTAATGGAAAATACAAATCTGAGGTAGCAATAAGCGGAAAAATATACATATCTGTAAAATTAAAAAGGCTGCCCTAAGACAGCCTTTTTAATTTATTCATTACTTATTGAATGCCGTGCATTTTTTTCTGTAATGTCTTAGACAAAGCGAATAATATAAACGCTGCTATACCCGCCATTACGATAAATACAATGAAAAAGTCATACAAATTGACAATATCAAAACCAAAAATCGACTTTGGTTCTCCGGTAACAACGGCACCATCTTCACCAGCACCGGGAGGGAGTAGCGCACTCAATGTTCCGGCAAATTTATTGGCCAAGGCATTGGCAATAAACCAGGTTCCCATTAATAAAGAGGAAAACCTTAAAGGAGATAATTTTGAAACCATGGAAAGCCCAATAGGAGAAAGACAAAGTTCTCCAATCGTGTGAATAAAATATAAGGATAATAGCCAGATCATACTCACTTTTACAGATGCATCAACACCCTTAACCCCAAACGCAATCACCAAATATCCTACTGCGACTAAAAGTAGTCCCCATGCCATTTTGGTAGGTGATGAAGGCTGGTTCTTGCCCATTTTTGTCCACAACCAGGACATAATTGGTGCAAAGACGACGATAACAAGCGGATTGACTGATTGGAACCAACTGGCAGGAATCATATCTTTATGATAATCAGTAATATATCCAGAAAATGTAAGGGCAACCAGTAAAACAATAGCTACACCACTCACTTTTATATAAGTATTATTTTTCCACTCAAAAAACCATTCTAAAAATCTTGATAAATAAATGGTTATGATACTTAAAAAGATAAGTATTACGTATTTATTTAGGTGTATCGGAACATCTCGATTGACATTATTTTCTGCAAAAAGCGTTAATGAAGCTCCCGCCTGCTCAAAAGCAGACCAAAAGAAAATGACAAAAAATGCCAAAATAAAAATCACATATATCCGGTCTTTTTCCACACTTGTTATAGATTTATCCGTAAGTATGGCCAAGGGAGAAAGCAAAAATGATCCAACAATTAAATAAAACACAAGGTCAAAGTTGGTATTGAACAATTGCTTAAAGTTCATCAGGAAAAAAATGAGTGCGGTGGCTCCCAAAACAGTGCCAATAACTTTAAGATCTGTTTTATTAACTTCCATGCCGACAGATATACCGTCTGGCCCTTTTAAGTGTTTATTTTTAAGTAATTCGAAGGAAATTACGCTTATAATCATACCAATACAAGCTGCGAGAAATCCCCATTTAAAGTCTGCCGGATTACCAGTGTCTCCAAGACTACCGCAGATCAGCGGTGAGAAAAATGCACCCAGATTTATACCCATATAGAATATAGTAAAAGCGCCGTCTACTCTATTGTCATCCTTGGTATAGAGCTGTCCGACCATAGTCGATATATTTGGTTTGAAAAAACCGTTACCTATGATCAATAAAGTTAATCCTATCCACATGAGGGATATGGCAAATTGAGTTTCCTCATAAAAAGCACCACTGAAAAACATCATGAGTTGCCCTAAAGCCATGATGATACCTCCTAAAAAGATACTTTTTCTGTTACCCCAATACCTGTCTGCAAGGTAACCTCCCAAAAGAGGCGTGAGATAAACCAGACCTGTAAAACTACCATAGATGACTGAGGCTTCGTCTGAAGGGAATAACAATGCCTTGGTCATAAACAAAATAAAAATAGCCCGCATACCATAGTAGCTGAATCTTTCCCACATTTCGGTAAAGAATAACAGATAAAGGCCTCGGGGGTGTCCCTGCTGGGTTGATGTGGTATCCATGTCGCTTTGATGTTTTAGTTATTAAAAACAAAGATAAATGACAAAGTGAGAATACCAAACTTGACACCCAATTATTTAATGGCGCATTGAAGCTTATGACAAGATATTAGATTTTTGAAAAACAGAAGACTGGATTCCATGGCTTTGTTGCTGCATCGAGTCTATGAGTACGTGACCAGATTCCAAGTGTTGCTCCTCCTCCTCCGGCACCACAGAGTTTTAGAAAATAATCACCCGATTCCAGCCCCTTCTTCCATATTTCATGGTGTCTTTCAGGAATAAATGTAGACATATTTTCCCATTGCCATCTGCTAATGGCTTCAAAAGAATTAAACAACCCAATAAAATCATCCTGTAACCAATAATCAATGGCGTCTTCTTGTGCCTTGATCAAATGCTTTAGGTTATTTTTAAATTTGCTGTTTGTCATTTTCTCCTGGAAGTGTTTGACTAAAGGTTCAGTTTTTCTGCTTATTCCTGAATCAAGCATGAAAATATCTGATTTCACATCAGGGAGTCCGGGAATAATGACCAAATTATTTTGATTGTCTATGGAAATGGTTTGCTTTATGTAAGAAACCAATGGATCTATTCCTGAACTCTTTCCATGGAAGAAAGACTCCAGCACACTGAGTATTTGTTTTAATTCATCAATATTATCAGATTTATTTATGGTATACCGGTCGTAAAAAGCAGCTACAAGTGCTCCGCTGCTTCCTAGCCCATATCCAATTGGAATGCTGGATTTAAATGCTAGACCTTTATGTATATCTTCTTCAAATTTATCCATGTCCCAGTCAGATGAACCGTCAAGTTTTCTAATAAATCTTGCCCACTCTTGTAAGGTTGGGTCAATTGAATTGACCACGCCCATTTCCCAAAAACCGCCAAATGTATTCAAGGGCGTGGCTAATGCACGACTGCCGGCAATGATGGAATATTCGCCAAACAACAATATTTTTGCAGGATAAAAATTCTGGCTGTGTGTCATGATAAAATAGTGCTTTTAAACTTCAATTTTAGACAAAAAGTTTATCTTTGCCCCATATTAGTATACTTTAGAAATTTTATAAAATGACTGAAACAACATCTTCAAACAAATTAAACTGGATATTGACCATCATCTCACTTGCTGCTACAATTGGTTTACTTGTTGTTTCTCCTGAGTGGTTTTGGGTAGGTTTACCTTTCGTGACTACCTATTTTGTAAAAGCGATGAACTGGATGTAATTTATATTCCAGTTAGTCTCATCAAGTAATTACCCTAAGGCCGATCCTTAATCATTCATTGATTACTGTGATATCCCCGGTTTTTATTTTAAGTTTATTGTTGATATCCTTCCAGATTATTTGATAAGTATAAACGTCTGGGGCGACAATTTTTCCTTTAAAGGTGCCATCCCAGCCTTCCTCCGGAATATTGGGCATAAATAATGCTCTGTGAAAAACCATGTTTCCCCACCTGTCAAATATAGAAAAGCTTTCAATTTGAGGTATGGATATTGATGCAGATATGTAGATTGTCCTGTTATTTCCATAATTACCTGGTTTAAAAATATTTCCAATAAAGACATCTCCTGATAATGCTCTGGTAAAGAACAATACAAATAGAGTATCGCAGCCGTTTACTGAAGTTATTACGTCATTATATACGCCTGATTCTTCATAAGTATTTCCGTTTATTAGCCAGGTGTATGGCAATTCTGATGTAATGGTATCAAAAATTTCAACTGGTTTTTCAATGGTCAGATTAATTGTATATACTGAATCGCATCCTTTTGATGATACTAAAGCGAACGTATATATTCCGCTCTCTGTGAGATTTTGTTCACCTGGAATCCAATCATACGAATTGCAGGCAACAATATTCTGTTGAAAATTATAGGAAGGATAGATATTAACTTTCGTTAAATGTATGGAATCACACCCCAGAATATTGGTGGAAGTATCTATAATTTCTCCACTTTCATACAGGATGCCTCTATTCGGACCAACATAAAAACTATCACAAGCACTTATATTTATTTGTGTCAACTGAATAGGGTTTATGGTGAGGTTCAGCCTCAATAGACTGTCGCATCCTGACTGATTTTTTAGCATCACTTCATAAACTCCGCCATTCGAATACGACTGGTTATTGGTTTCCCAGTAATAAGAATTGCAGGCGCTTTGATAAATGTTGATCGTATCGGGCGGTACGAAAATAAAATTTGTCACTACGAGGCTGTCGCATCCAAGTTGATTGGTAAGGATTATGGTGTCCGGAAGACTAAAGCTGCATGTTTCTATTTCTTTAACTATAATTTCTGCGGGCACAAAATTCACGGTAGTGATAATGATACTGTCACAACCTTTGGTATTTTGATAGGTTTCCCTAAAAATACCGGATTCACTTTGTTTACATGTATTTTTTATCGTGAAGGTAGTATCTTTCTCTAATACAGTTAAATTGTAGAAAATTGTACTGTCACATCCATATATCGTAGTTAGATGTTCTTCAAATCTTCCTTGATTTTTTTCATACTTTCCAGCAATTTTGATAGAATCCCCCATGCAAATACGAACAGTCTTTTCTGTAGTAAAGACAGGTAATAAATTTACAATAATGGAATCTCTGACATTTTTCGCGCACTTAAGATTATAGCTATCATTGAGGAGCCTTGCATAAACTATCGTACTTTCCGATGGTATAAAGTTATAAATATAAGGAGATTGATTTGTGTCGATGATTTCATTTATATTTCCTCCATATAAATTGAATGAAAATTTTTCAGTTCCCAAAACCTCAATACCAATTTGTACTTCTTCTCCGGGGCACACATCATCGATATCTGTTGTAATTTCAAGTTCTATAGTAGGCAAAATAATGACCGGTTGTCCATTGCTAAGATCTACGCATGGGAAGGAAAAGCTTCCTGTATTGAAAAAGCTTTTTTTACCTGCGACGGCATGCAGAATATAAGGTGTATTTACCATCAAACCGTCTGAATTAAATTCAGGGACAGCAGAAACTGCAAGAATTTTTCCAAGCGAATCCAGACTTCCGTCGTGAAGTACAAATACAATAGTGTCTTCCATTGAAAGAAATGCTCCACCTAAATATGTTGAACTGATTTGTTGCCCAATACAAATTTTTAAAGAGTCTGATGGTAATAATCCGGCATCTGTGTTGCATATACAAGTAACTGAATCCTTTATTACCTTTTCACCGCATGCATATATATTTGTTAATTTTAAGGTGTAAGGTAAACCATTACTGATACTATCAATCAGAAAACTATATGGGTCTAATTGCTTTAAGATGCCACCCATGCTGCCTAGTTCAAAAATTGAATTAGAATCTGCATCAATCTGGAAGGTTACTGAGTAATATGTAATGTCTGGGCTACATTCAATAACTACATTTTTAAAATCAGGGGGATTAAAGGATGTTATTATAAAGCTATCTTGCCATATATAACGACAGCCATTGGTGTCCTCAATGTCATAGAAGTTGTATATCCCTTCATTTGTAATAGGCAAAATGAGTCTGCCGGTTGGATCTGTAGTTCTGTCAAAAAAACTAATCCCTTGTTGAAAAAGGACATTAAAAGGACCATCTCCAAGAATTGTAATTTCTACAAAAGCAGTGTCCATTATTGCTGCACATAGCGGATCCCCAGTAGTGATCGTCAAACCTGGCAATTCAGGAATAAAAAACGAATCTGAAGCTGATGAAACACATCCAAATGCATTGGTATATTCATAGATCATGTGGTGCACACCTGATCCAATAACGACGGGGTCGACAAATCCATCAGGTCTAATACTGCCAGACCATTCTCCGCCAGGAGGATAAGCGCCTATATAAAATCCGGGCGCGTTATAACAGACAATGTCCAATGTATCTAAAATTTCAGCTGGTGTAATTGGAAAAACTTCTATGAAAATGGAGGTGTCCGTGCTACAATTATTGGGACCAGTAATCTGCAAGGTATATACCCCGCTATTTTCTATGGTAGCCGGATCAAATTCTATTAAATTCAAAGTTGACGAAAATTGTCCGGGCCCTGACCATTGATATAAGGTTCCACCTTCAGCATAGATACTCAGATATTCGCCTTCGCAGACTGGTTGGTTTGATGCGATACTTATGTTAGGGTTTGGGAATACCGTTATCCTTACATCATCCACAACTTCACTACAGCCATAGGTAATGGTAACTGTGTAGGTAGTGGTACTGGTGGGCGATGCCATTGGGTTACTGATTTCCGTATTACTTAATGTAGGATTTGGATTCCATGACCATGAACTTCCATTAGGATCGGCCTGAAGTAAGATCGAGTCCCCTTGACATATACTTACATCGGGCATAGGTGTGAAATCAGGAGTCTGGTCAAAACAAACTTTATGAATGTTTGATAAGCCTCCCGTAGCAGAGGTAAATCCAAAAAATGCTGATGGTCCAACAAAGGCTCTGATATCGCCATAATATTCAATCAAATTATTATCAAGCCGGGCTCTGAAAACGGGTAAAGCTGGATCCCATTCTACACTGAAGCAGTGATCTAAACAATCCTCAATATTTGATATAACAAAAGGGCCACTCAAGTTGGTATTTTGATTGTGATTGACACTTCCATTGGAAATAATGGCCATGTGGTCCTGCGTTGGATCACCATAATTTCCATTTTGATAATCGTCAATTTCAACAGCGATTGAATTGCTGATTCCATGGTATCCGATAAAACCACCACCACCACCTAATGCTGTGTTGCTTTGAGCCAGAACAAATACAATCCCATCTGCACCGTTATTATTTTTACAGCCAAAATTCAAGACTACATCCAATGTAAAACTTTGATTTAAATTTACAGACGCTGTATTAAATACTGAACCTGCCTGACCTGGATTATCTGGGGTGATCTGACAACAATTGTCCACCATTACAGCAGAACCATTGGTGACGAATTGTGCCATAACTGGAAATGAAACTAATACCAGAAGGCCAATAAAATATATAAATCGCAATACTTTCAAGTATTTATAAAATCATACTTTTTATCAAAACATAAATATGTAAAAATGTGAAAATATAAAAGATTACCGTATAAAAAGTAGGAATTGTGGTAATAAATTTTTTATAAATTGCCTGCAGCTACACGAACGTGATGCATAAGCCAAATGGTAATCAGGCCAAAAACAATAGCCAGGATACCTATTTTATAATATCCAGTATATAGGTTTGCCTCATTGAGTACAACAAGTTGACCGCTTATGAAAGCAGAAAGGCCTATAGCTAGTTGCTGCGTGGCAGATTTGAGACTCATAAAACTTCCTCTGTTTTGTGGAGGTGCTGCAGCTGTAATTAATGCATTTGGAGAGATCATTCTGCCGGTGCCAAATATAAAAAAGAGTGTTGTGCATGTTAGTGCGATCCACAGAGCACTTGGAGGAAGGTTTGTAATCAGTAATGTAGGTATAAAGGACAGGGCCATGGTCCAAGAAAAAACTTTCATGACACCAATGCGGTCAGTCAATTTTCCAATGTATGGAGAACTAATTACTGTAGCAATTCCGCCCAATAAAAACTGATAGGAAATTTCCGTCTGATTCAATCCAACATTTCTAATCATATATGGAGATATAAACGGGATAATCATAAAATGACCAAGCACAAGTGTAAATGCTGAAACCAGTGCGATAAGCTGATTTTTATCACGCATGATAAATGTTAAACCTTGCAGAAAATGTCTCCCTTCATTTGATATTTTGTGATTGGACATCGATGGGAATATCCACCATATACACATCCAAATGATAAAACCCAATAATCCAATAATCACGAAAGGTAACTTCCAGCTTCCCCAATCCGCTAAAAAAATGCCAGCAGGAACGCCAAGTGCCGAAGCTACAGAGAAAGCGGCAAATATTATACCCATAGCTTTTCCTCTTTCAGAAAATGGATAAACATCACTAACAACAGACAAAACAACGGCTCCAATCATTCCTCCAAATAGTCCTGTAACCAATCTAATTCCTAACAAACTTTCAAAGGTAGTACACCATGAAGTGGCAAATGTTGCCAGTGAAAACCCGGCATATAAAAACAACAAGGCGTGTTTTCTGTCCAGCCGATCAAGTAAAAATATGCCGAGCAAACTACTAAAAAAAGCGGCAAAGGCATAGGAAGAAACTAACCAGGAATATTCGTCTGGATTTAAATTAAACTCACTAATAAAAATATCTCCTAACGGCATGATTAGCATCGAATCAACAATATGGGTAAAATTTACTGCCGCAAGAGCAAGCAGGATAAAATTCTTTTGTTGACGGTTCATGTGCTTATGTATGATCTAAATATTAGTTAAGTGACATTTCTGGAATGACGGATGCCATTTGAACAAACATAAGTGCCCTGTATTGGTAGGTCATAAAAATGATCATGGGAAGGCTTTCAATCAAGCTGACGAGTTCTTCTTCTGAGGAAGCTACAAAAACTACCCATAATTTATCTCTTTCTGCTGAGATGGAATAAGATAATATTTTTCCTTCATAAAATAAAGAGGAGACTCTTTTCCTTTGAGAAGGAATATACATAGCCATTTCTTTAGTAAAAGGCGTGTTGATATCAAATTCTACAAAGTATCTCGTGCTTTCCATAACTAAAAAACAGTATATCCAAGATTTAGTTTGACACGTAATGTATTGGGAACAAATGATCTGAAAAGTAGTCTCACTTCCAAATCGATTACATCTTCTTTTAATATATCTTTTAATTCTGTAGTTGAACTCAGCAAGCGTATTTCCCTCCTGGTGGCAAAGGGAACAAAATCAAGATAAAACATTTCTCTTTTAACCGTGGGATCATTTTTGGATACCGCATATATGGACACAGTATTGATAAAATCCAGGTCCTGGGTTCCTAGAATATGATTAATAGATCCTCGCCCTGCAGAGATATTTGAAATTTTTGAAGTATCTATGCCTGCAAGAAGTGCATTTTGAATAAAATATACCGGGATATTTCTAAGTATAAAATAATGAGTTTCCACGGTATTAAGTCCTGCAGGAATCTCCAAGTCAGCATCAAAATTTCCTACAAAAAGGATTGGCTTATCCTTGGTACAGGATAGACTGGCAAGAAAGATTAGTGTGAGAACAAAGATTTTTCTAGGCATGAGTAATTATCCAATGATTATAAACGAAATAACGGACATTAAGATTTTAACATCTGGCTTATTTATATAATTTTTTGAAAAAGTTTCAAACAATTCATTTTTTTGATTTTAACTTGCACATAATTTGAAATTAAATCAAATTCCAGAACGAATCACTAAAAAAAATTCACTAAAATATATCACCATGACAGTAACACGTTTGTTTGATTACATATATCAGCAAAGAGCTGAAAACCCTTTGGAGAAATTTGTTGGTTCAAAATCCGGTGATCAATGGATATTTTATAGTACGGAACAAATAATTGCCGATTCTAAAAGGCTCGCATCCGGTATGCTTACGGCAGGAATAAAGCCTGGAGATAAAGTTGGCATTGTTGTATACAAGAATCGTCCGGAATGGATTATTGCCGATCTCGCTATTCAGTATATTGGGGCAATTAGTATACCGATGTATCCAACTATAAGCATACGTGAATATGCTTATATTATGTCTGAAGCTGAAGTAAAAATGTGTTTTGTTGGCATTGGAGATCTCTATGATAAAGTTTCGGCAGCACAGCGAGATGTACCGTCATTAAAGCATGTCATATGTTTTGATAAAAATGAAGGAAGGCCTTTTTGGAAAGAATACATGGACGACCAGAATCTGGAAGAAGTTGAAGAAATCAGTTCAGGCATAAAAAGTGAAGATCTGGCTACCATTATCTATACATCAGGAACAACTGGAAATCCCAAAGGTGTGATGCTTACCCATCAGAATGTTATAAGCATTGTAGGTGAAACTATTGCTTGCTTGCCAATAACGAAAGGCATCAAAACATTAAGTTTTCTGCCATTCTGCCATATTTTTGAAAGAGCCGTTATTTATGGATATACAAGTGTAGGGGTAGAAATGTATTGTACAGGTACTGATAATCTCGGTGGCGAGACGGGAGATTTGGCCATGGTAAAACCACATTTTTTTACCACGGTGCCGAGGTTGCTTGAAAAGGTTTATGAAAAGATATACAATAAAGGTCTTGCATTGACGGGAGTTAAGAAAACATTATTTTTCTGGGCTTTGTCCATGACGGATGATTATGAAGTTGGTAAAACATATTCCGGCACAAAGGCTCTAAAAATGAAAATTGCCGATAAACTTATATTTTCCAAATGGAGAGCCGCATTGGGAGGTAATCTTAAAGCCATTGTAACCGGAGCTGCA
>JAUMBJ010000002.1:0-6220 GCA_032115755.1 Saprospiraceae bacterium | reverse complement strand
AACAGAAATATGGGATATAAAAAGGCTAATTACCCCTATAATCAGTATTAGCCATGAGCGATAGACTTGATTGAGCTGTGGTTTGATTAGGAGGTAAAACATGCCTGTTGTAACTGTCGTGTCTGTCATATATTGTTTTACTTCGCTGGAGTAAAATAACATATAAGTACTCAAGCTAAGTAAAGATATCGATACAAATCTTGCTGATTCTGTTTTTAAGTATAGTTTAGATAATTGCACATAAAAATACATGGTGAGCCAAAAGCAACATAATGGAAAAAGTCTAAGAGCCCAATCAGCATTAGGAATATGGGTGTAAAAAAATTTTTCGATTAATAAGAAAAGTGGTGGAGCCACCTGAGCATGGTCAAGATGTTGCAGCAATTCAAAATATGATTTTTCAATAATATTTAGACCAAGAAAAGCTTCATCCATCCAAAGACTTCTTCCAGAGAAAAACTGGATTAGAGACAATGTGAATGAAATAAATATGACGCATAAAATGGCATAATTAAAATAATTTGGCCAAATATTTTTTTCATTTTCCATTTTAATTTGTGTGTAGTTTAGGTATTTGTTACGTAGTATTATTAAAGTGTATTGAAGATTAGCCTCTGAAAAATCTGTATTCAAGCCCTTGAGTAAAAATTATATTTTACTCTGTATAAAAAAATATTTCATCGATAAATAACCATCCCTTTTCTCCTTTGCCGGGATGCCAATTGGGGATTTTTGGGAGATTAATTGCTTCTATGCGAAAGAATTGATATGGTACACTTTCCAATTCAATATGCACAACTTGCGAGGAAACCTGGTCTTTTATAAGCGGCCCTACTATAGGTATTTGTTTAAATCCGATAACTTTTAATTTTTTAGTATCATTGCCTGCCCAAACTTTTACGCTAACTGGTGGAAAAACATATTGAGGAACTTGTAAGGCGTAGGAAAGTGATATTTTCCTAATGGCGGTAGCTTTTTGATAGGTAAATAGCCCAATAAAAGGATTTTCCCTGTATCCAATCCAGTTTTGATCCCTAAGGTTTGCAGCGGGAGCAAGTTCGCCATTAGTAAAGGTTTTTTCAAAGAGTCCCTGATACTGAGCATTTGGTGTAGAAATAAGCTTGCAAGATGCTGGCGGCTCACCTTTTTCAAAAACTGAAAATCTTGCGGTATCACTTGGTAGCCATCCTGGTTTTATAGCTATTGCCCGTATATCACAGGAACCTTTAATAACAAATGGCTTTTTGTATATTTCGCTACGTGAAGTATCAGGCATAGATCCGTCTGTAGTAAAATAAATGGTTGTGCCTTTAATATGATGCTTTAATGAAATTGGTTCACCTGCTTTAAGGACAGATTTTTCATTCAGTAATGTCGGGGCTGATAATTTTATTTTATCATTTGTCGCTGCATTCGTTTCGAATTTTATGCTAGGGAAGTTGTCTTTCCATAGGGCGATATCTTTTGGTGAAATTTTCGTTTCGCCGACATAGACGATCTTTAGTTGATTTAATGATTTCCACAATGCTGCTGCACTATTGTCACAGGCTGTTCCTGAAATGGATAAACTTTCCAGTTTAGAGAGAGATTTTAATTTGAGTAGTCCTTGGCTTGTAATCTTCGAGCCATTTAATTGCAATTTAATTAATTCCTGACATTTCGAAATAATATCGATGTCACTATCTGTGACCGGCATTCCAGAGAGATTCAAGGAAGTTATCTGGTTTTTGATTTGTAAGATTTCTTCAAGTCGCTTCGTTGAATAATAAGAGGGGAGGAAGTAAAAAACGGATAGGGCTGGACTTTCCGAAAATTCTGGTCTTACGTCTCTGTATGGGGTGTTAAGGGATTTTATTATTTCTGGTTTAGCAGGTGGGAAATTGTATTTCCTTTGATGATTTTTATCCTGCTTGGAAATAAGTTTCAGAAGAATACTTTCTTTTTGAATCGCTGACGCTGGAAATGAAAAACTGTTGGATTCTTTTATCCAGGCCGTAAGTAATTCAATTTCAGCGTTGTTTAATTGCGCTCTCTCTTTTGGCGGCATATGATATTCGTCCTCCAAACTAAGGTGTAATCGCTGTAGTAGAAGACTTTTCTCGGGTCTACCCCAAACGATGGCCGCACCATTTTCCCCGCCTTTTAAAAAGGATAAGGTATCCGTCATATTGAGGTTGCCCTTTGATTTTTTATCATTATGACAGCTTGTACATTTTGAGGTAAGTATAGGTAATATCGCAGCTTCATATATTCCCGATACATTATTATTTTCCGAAAACTCATGCGATTTCAAAGTCGTGTTGGGTGTAAGAAACTGTTCCCCGTGGGTAATCGTGCCTCCTAAATGACCGGTGATTACTAAGGTAATAAATGTTAACAATAATAAAATATTAAACAAGGTAATCGCTCTTCGTCGGTATACTGAAGCTAAAAAATAGCATAATATGGCATTAGCGGTTCCAGCATGCTTGTGCCATTGTATAGACTCTTCTTGATATGCATTTGGCTCGGCAGCTAACATTATACCTGCTATAGCTGTAATTAATGCTGATGTAGCGGTCCAATTCAAAAGTTTTTGAAGCAATGGATGTGTTGTGGATCTATTTACACTCCAGTACATAATCAAAACACCTGCAAATAACCCTATGGGTAAGTGTAGCCATAATGGATGTGTCCTCCCGACCAACAATCCAAATGAATTTGTATTGATATGATTCGAAAATACGTAGAGCAATAACAATACACAAAAAAGTCCAAAATTTAATTGCTGCTGAATTTTCGATACATTTGCGTTCATACGTAATTTGTTATTTCAAAAAGCACGCGCACTTTCCTTTTAATCTAGGTCGAAATTAATAGAAGTAGCCACATGGAAACAATTTTTTATTCAAGATTCATTAATTTATCTTTAAACCATAATATCCTGAATGACTTTCCCTGCAACATCCGTGAGTCGATATCTTCTTCCCAAGTGCTTATAAATAAGTTTTTCATGGTCAAGTCCCATTAAATGTAATATGGTCGCATGAAAATCATTGACATGCACTGGGTTTTCAATGATATTGTATCCAAATTCATCTGTTTCTCCGTAAACTATACCTGGTTTAACTCCCCCTCCAGCCATCCAGATACTGTAGGCACGAGGGTGGTGGTCTCTACCATAGGCATTGGCTGATAAAGGTCCCTGACAATAGTTGGTGCGTCCAAATTCACCTCCCCAAATCACCAATGTTTCATCGAGCAGTCCTCTCTGTTTTAAATCCTGGATCAATGCAGCGGAGGCTCTGTCCACATCCATAGCCTGTCCCGGCATTTCGCCAGCAAGATTAACATGCTGGTCCCATCCTTGGTGGTACAATTGTACAAATCGTACTCCGGATTCAGATAACTTTCTAGCCAGCAGGCAATTGCTGGCATATGTGCCTGGGATGAGACAATCTGGACCGTACATTTTAATGGTTGCATCTGATTCCTTAGATAGATCTGTAATTTCTGGTACAGCGGTCTGCATCCTGTAAGCCAATTCGTATTGCTCTATCTTACTTTTTATTTCAGGATCGCCAACATCTTCAAAATTTATTTCATTCAAGGTATTGAGATGGTCCAGCATCTTTCGGCGCTCTTGAGCAGATATGCCTTCGAGATTATTGAGATATAAAATTCGTTCTTCACTATTACTGAACTGAACACCTTGATGTTGACTATCCAGGAAACCATTGGTCCATAATTTTGAATATACACCTTGGCCATTTCCTTTACCTTTGGATAATAATACACAATAAGCTGGTAAATTCTGATTTTCGGACCCAAGGCCATAGCTCAGCCAAGCGCCCATACTTGGTCTATTGCCTTGTTGTGCCCCTGTCTGCATAAAGGTTAGAGCAGGATCATGGTTGATGGCTTCCGTGTGCATAGATTTGATGATGCAGATATCATCAACTATTTTAGCCATGTTTGGAAATAGGTCACTAATCCAGGTGCCTGATTGACCATGCTGATGAAACGGGAAATATGAGCCTACAAGGGGAAAGTTTTCTTGACTGGCAGTCATACCGGTAAGTCTTTGTCCGTTCCTGATAGATTCCGGCAAATCTTGTCCATACATTTTATGGAGCATCGGTTTATAATCAAATGTTTCCAATTGGGATGGTGCTCCATTTTGGAATAAATAGATGATGCGTTTGGCTTTTGGTGCAAAATGGGGTAATCCCAGGGGTAGGTGAGTCACAGTATCTGCGTTCCCCTGAAATAAATCCTTTATTAGTAAGGACCCCAGCGCTAGACTTCCTAGGCCAACACTCAGTTTTCCTAGAAAATATCTGCGATTGACATTCATTCTATTTTCAAAAAAGGGATTACTCATCGCATGGCTGTTTCTTCAAGGTTATAAATTAGATGTATAGTTTGCATCAGCGCTGCTGTTTCTATTGGTTTCTCTGTTTTTAAGTCCGGTGCAGCTGAGGTTAAAATCGTCCTGGCTTTATCAGGAGTAAGCAATTTTTTGGTTTCATTAAAATATGATGCTAAGTTGGAAATTTCATTTGATTTTGGCTTTCGACATACAATGGTGCGAAATGATTGTTCAATTTTTGATTTGATATCAGATTTTTGTTTTTGTATCAATCCGGCCAGATGCGCTGAAGCTTCGGTTACTCGTGGATCATTTAAGAGTACAAGTGATTGTAGTGGTGTATTTGTATTTACCCTGTTTATTTCACACTGATCTCTATTGGATGCATCAAAAATAAGCATGGAAGGTGGAGGTACAGTGCGTTTTATGAAATGGTACAATCCCCTTCTGTAAACTTTGTCGCCCATATCCTGAACATAAGTAGCAAGCTGTCCTCTTCCTGAGGTGGCACTTTCCCACAATCCTTTGGGCTGATATGGTTTAACACTTGGCCCCCCGACAGATTTATTTAATAATCCGCTGGTGGCAAGTACATGATCGTAAAGTAGCTCAGCAGATAGTTTATATCTGGGCCCTCGGGAAAGATATATATTTTCAGGGTCTTTTGCCAGGTGCTCTTTATTTATTTGGCTACTTTGTTTGTAGGTAGAAGACATCACAATTTGCTTTACCAAACGTTTGATATTCCAATCATGCTGCATAAAATCGTATGCCAGCCAGTCGAGTAGTTCAGGGTGAGAAGGTAAATCACCCTGTAGCCCAAAATCTCCCGAAGTTCGAACAATACCTCGGCCAAAAAATGATTGCCAAACCAGATTGACAAATACACGTGCAGTAAGTGGATTTTTTTTATCAAACATCCATTTGGCTAAGCCTAGCCTATTTTTTTCAAATCTTGCTGTATCAAACGGTAAAATGGCTTCAGGCGTACTGTGGGATACAACAGGGCCCTTTGCGTCATATACGCCTCGCTCTAGTATGTGTGTTGGGCGCAGCAAGGAGCTGTCTTTCATGATCATTACACGTAGATCGCCTGTATCCAGTTTGCTGATAAATGACAATATTCCTTCTCTGTCTTTTTTTGTGATCGTCATGTTTGGAGGATCTGCAAGGGAAGCAATGGAGATATCACCATATAAACCTTTTTCATTGACCTGATTGAAAAATGCGAATGTTCCAAAATATGATTTTTGTGAAATGGGATCATATTTATGGTCGTGACATTTGGCGCATTCAAAAGTCATAGCCAGTAATCCTTTTCCAAAGGTGTTGGTCCTGTCGGTAACATATTCAATCCGGTATTCTTCATCAATAACGCCGCCTTCCTGCGTTATTTTATGGTTTCTGTTAAATCCTGTAGCCAGAATACTTTCTTTATTTTTTTGTGGAAGTAAGTCACCTGCAAGTTGCCAGGTTACAAATTTTTTGTAACTATAATTTTTATTGAAAGCGTGTATAACCCAATCCCGCCATGGCCACATGGTGCGCAATCCATCGTCCTGATATCCATGACTATCTGCATAGCGGGCGATGTCCATCCACATGATAGCCATTTTTTCTCCATAATGAGGGCTTGCCAATGCATTATCAACAATTTTCTCGTAAGCATCGGGATCATTGTCAAGTAAAAAATCATTTTGTAATTTAATTGACGGAGGAATGCCTGTAAGGTCATGAAGTACTCGTTTCAAGAGCCTTTCTTTATCTTCCATACCAGAGGGTTTCAATCTCTGTTGCTTTAATTTTTCAATAATAAAGTAATCAATTGTATTGCTTGTCCAATCATCCTCAACCTTGGGTATTTTTACT
>JAUMBJ010000001.1:0-12420 GCA_032115755.1 Saprospiraceae bacterium | reverse complement strand
GCTTGAAGACGGTACTTCGCTAATAGTAAATACTAAGGAAGAGATGAAGGAACTGAAAGATTCATGTGATTAAAAATAGTTCTATAGAGCGTTACAAGGGTTACATGAAAGTGTAACCCTTTTTTTTATACATTAAGTATTTTTTCAAATTCGCCAATCGATAAAAGCACGAGTGTGCAGGCATACTCCGTGATAATACCTCTCTTTTTGGCTTCATCTTTAAGAAGACTATTTTCTGTACCTGGATTGAAAATGATTCTCTTTGGTTTTAGACTAAAAATATATGTTTCATATAATTTCTGTACTTCTGGATTAATATAAAGAGTTATTGTATGAATGTCTTCATACAATATTTTTTCTGTATTAATCGTTATTCCGTGTATTATTCCTGGCTTGTTGCCCACTGCTATGACATCATAACCATGATTTTGTAGCATCATTATTGCTTTACTGCTATATCTGTCTGGATTTGTGGAAGCACCCAAAACTAGTGTTTTAAATTGTTTTTTCATCATAATATCAATAACAATCTAATTTGTATAAAGTTTAATTTTATTGACTTCAAAATATATACAAAATGCAATATATCAATACATTAAATATTAAATAATAAAATTATATGTTACATTTTTAAAATTGAGTAAAATATATTTCGTTTTCGGGAAATTATCTTAATTTTGTTCCTTGAAATTTAAAGCATTAAAAGAGCTTGTATCATAATCTAATCCCTTGAATATAAGTACATATTATACCATTATAATTTTTACTGCGTTACAATTTTTTGCGCAAACTATGAATGCCCAATGCGATTTTTCCACTGTGCCAGATGGGGATATATGCAGCAAGGCGAAGTATCTTTGTGGGAATCAACTGGATGGCTTTACAGCAAGACTACCGCAGGCGAACATAACACCTCATCCATGGGTTGGGCTATGTAATTATTCAGGTTCTGCGGATAATATAGTTTGGTTTGCATTCACCCCGTGCGATTCTACAGTAACCTTAAGAATAACCCCTTTCAATTGTGTCGGGGCCAAAGGAATACAGGCAGGTATGTATACCAGATGTCATCCTTCTGCATCTGTATTTTGCAGTGAAGCATTGGTCCCAACATTTATAGGAATGACTGGACCATTTGATATGACATATGATAAATTCGTTCCCGGTAAGGTAGCTTATTTCTATGTCGATGGTATGGCAGGAGAAATTTGTGATTTTAAAGTTGATGTCATAGAAGGAATAGATACTACGCCGGCGCAGGATGTTGATCCGCAGGATTTGAAAAATGGTTCGATCAATGGTCCGGGCACTTTATTTTGCAATCAGTCAGGAGACACCATTACTTATCGGGTAAATTTACCGGTGTGCAAAATGAATTATGCACAAACTTGTTCTGCAAATAATCCTGTAAATATTGCTGATTCCGTTTGCTATGTTTGGCATGTCGATGCATTTAACGGAGGACAATACAGTTTTGTTGATAATGATAGTTCCGGGACAGAAGTCAAAATCATTCTCAACGGAAAAAATCCAGCGAGATTTAAATTGTCCATTGATTTGACACTTCATCCTTATTATGGTGGCGGGTGTGCCAAAGGAGCATGCGGTAGTGTTACGCCGTTAGATGTTGTCTTTGCTCCTGAAATTGATGATTTTCAGATTATCAATCCATGTCCGGGTGAAACGGTTTCATTTTGTGGAGAGCAAATATCGTCAGATAGCCTTGTCGTATGCCAGGATAGCGTAAATCCTTGTATTATAAAGCGATATCAGATTGTATATAAAAAGTATAGAATCAACAATTTAGGAACGAAGTTCAGATGCGAGGGTGCAGATGTAGAAGTGGATGGTAAAAGATATAATGTTGATGGTGATTATGACGTTTTAGACAATGATGAGTGTGATTTGCGTTATCGGTTTACCGTAAAAACAGCTACCCTCAAGATGGAGGTAACTGATGGGGTGAGGCAATTGGATTGTAGAAATCCGGATATAACACTAAACGCGCAAGTATCAGGCGAATTTAGTTCAGATATCCAATATGAATGGAAAAATCAATCCGGCCAGATCGTTGGCATAGGGCCTCAATTGAAAGTGAACAATCCTGGGCGCTATAATTTCCGCGCATTTGTAGATAATGCTTTTGTAAGTTGTTCTAAGGATACAATTATTGAAATTTCTTCAAGTTTTGAAAAACCTGTTTTTGCACTTCAAATTCCTTCTTTTAATTGTAGAACTAAAAGTGGCAGTTTGCGTGCCAACAGCATACAGAACCTCGTTAATGCACGATGGACTACACCAGAAGGTCAAAATATACCCAGTCTTCAAATAAATATTGATTCTTTGAGGGCACAACGTGGTGGTGAGTACAGATTCTTTGCAGAAAGAGCAGATAATGGATGTTCTGAAGACACTACTGTTATTATAAAAGCTGATTTCCAGCAACCGTTGGTTAGTATGACAGGTGATGGAACAATTACCTGTGTAAATCCTTCGGTAAGGCTAGCTTATTCTTCAAGCATGATAGCTGATTCGGTTCGATGGACAAAAGGAAGTTTTCCGGGTGATGTTTACATTAATCACTTTATAAATTATTATGATGCTGTTGAGCAAAATAACTATTATGTAGAGGTGTGGGCCGCACAAAATGGATGTTATGGATTCAATGGAAAATTTGTACCCATGGATACCATTATCCCTCGTGTTGATCTTGGATCAGATTTGCTCTGGCAATGTAATACTACAGAACTTGCATTGAATCCCAATGTTGATAGGGGTAACAACTTCCAGCATGTGTGGCAGTATAGACAAGGAGCTCAGCTTGGTGACCCCGTTAATATATTGGATAATAAGGCTTTAGCTCCTGGAGAATATATTCTCGAGGTTGTAAATCGTAAAAATGGTTGTTTAAAAACTGATACGCTTTTTGTGCAACGTAACACAAATGTGCCTGAATTAATTGAATTCGAAAAAATTGAACCGCTTTGCAATAAAGATTCGAATGGAGAAATCAGAATTTCTAGTATTGTCGGTGGAAGTGAGCCAATAATGTATTTTCTTGATGGTAAAGCCGTTAATCAAAATGAGATAGTTAATCTTGCAGCAGGTAGTTACAGCCTAACGGTAAAAGATAAATATGATTGTCAAACCGATACAACAGTTGTTCTTACTGATCCCGTATTGTTAACGGCAGCATTGCCTGTTGAAGTCGAAATTACTTTCGGAGAAAACGCCGATTTAGAAGTAGAAACAAACTATCCTGAAACGGAGATAGATGAGGTAATTTGGAAGAATGCCCAGGGCGAAATTATTGGCATTGGAAAGAATTTCAACTTCACAGGGCAAAAGACTCAAGTGATTGAAGTGGAGGTTACCAATATTTTTGGGTGCAAGGCTAGAGCAAGAGTAAAGATTATTGTTGAAAGTGATGTTAAATTTATCATATCAAATGTTTTTAGTTTTAGCGGATTAGGGAATGATAAATTTGTAATACATAAGAATAAAATTCCAGCAGAACTAATTTCCTTTCATATGTATGATAGGTGGGGAAATATCGTTTACACGCAGTATTCAACTACTTTGGTCGATGGTGGAGTAACTGAACTTGGGTTTGAGGGTACCTTTAATGGTTCAAGGCTAAACTCCGGTGTTTACACGTATTCCATGGTGATAAAAGATCTCTTTGGTAAAGTTCATTCTGTAAACGGTGATGTTACCCTGTTGCATTGACCATTACGTTAAAATATTCTTTTGGCATTTTGTATATACCTTTGTTGAGCCTTGCTGTAATGCAAATCTTTAAGGATACACTTTTACAAACCTCAAAAAGATAAAGGTATCAGTGATGAAGAGGATAGTATATACCATTAAAACCGATATGTTATTGCCGTATATATGAAGCACACTCCTCCTTATGTACTTCTTATCACACCTCCATTTACGCAAATAAATACGCCTTATCCAGCTACGCAGTATTTAAAGGGCTATCTTAATACAATCGGAATAAAATCTTATCAGGCTGACTTAAGTCTGGAATTGATTTTAAAAATATTCTCAAAGGAGGGACTTTCATCTATTTTTGATACGGCAGCTACAAATCGCAATTTTCTTGATGAAGAAAGCCTCATCATGTTACAAAGAAGAATCCTTTACATAGAGGCAATAGAGGATGTGATAAAATTTCTGCAACTTAAAAACCAAACGCTGGCACACCAAATATGCAGTAGGAATTATCTTCCTGAAGGACCTCGTTTTCATCAACTTGAAGATCTGGAATGGGCATTTGGAGCACTTGGGATTTATGAAAAGGCACGTCACCTTTCCACACTTTTTTTGGAAGATATAGGGGATTTTATTACTAAGAATGTTGACACTCATTTTGGTTTTAGTCGGTACGCTGAGCGCTTGGGCAGGACAGCTTCTGATTTTACCCCTCTAATGGTAGCTTTAGACCAACATCAATCACTACTTAGAAATTATCTTGATCAATTGGTTGACGCTCTCCTGATCAAACATAAGCCAGAAGTAGTTTTAATTACTGCACCATTTCCTGGAAATGTATTTGCTTCTTTTCTTATTGCCAGTAGAATCAAAGCTACATTGCCTTCGTGCAAAGTGATATTCGGTGGAGGATATGCAAACACAGAATTGCGACGCATTTCTGATGAACGCGTTTTTTCATATTTTGATTTTATTACCCTTGATGATGGTGAAACACCTATTCGACTAGTATTAGAGTATTTACAGGGAATCAGGGATCATCATTATCTTAAAAGAACATTTATGTTAAGGGGTGGGGTAGTGTCATACACGAATGGTGCAGAAGAAAAAGATGTTCCACAACGTGAAGTAGGTGTGCCAGATTATGCAGATTTGAAGCTCGACAAATATCTTTCTGTCATCGAACTACTTAATCCTATGCATAGAATGTGGAGTGATGGCAGATGGAATAAATTAACACTTGCGCATGGTTGTTATTGGGGGAAGTGCTCGTTTTGTGATATTTCGCTGGACTATATTTCAAGGTACGAACCTGTTACTGCAGCAGTATTATGTGACAGGATATCTACTATGATAGAACAGACTGGTGAAAGCGGATTTCATTTTGTAGATGAAGCGGCGCCACCTTCTCTTTTAAAGGAATTGTCCATTGAATTATTGCGGCGACAAATTAAAATAACCTGGTGGACAAATATCAGGTTTGAAAATGCATTTAGTCGTGATTTGTGCAAGTTAATGTCGTCTGCTGGATGTATTGCTATTTCCGGGGGGTTAGAAGTTGCATCTGATCGACTATTGGCTAAGATGCAGAAGGGTGTAACGGTGGCACAGGTAGCACGCGTAGCATCAGATTTATCATTTAATGGAATTTTAGTTCATGCCTATCTGATGTATGGTTTTCCAACTCAGACTGCACAAGAAACTATTGATTCACTTGAAATGGTTAGACAAATGTTTGAAGAGGGTATAATTCATTCTGCTTTTTGGCATCAGTTTGCTATGACGGCTCATAGTCCTGTGGGATTGCATCCAGAAGAATTTGATGTTATACAACAGGGTCCTGAATTTAAAGGGTTTGCAGAAAATGATTACTACCATGAGGATCCTGAGGGTACCGATCATGAAAAATTTTCAAATGGATTAAAGGTTTCTCTTTTTAATTTTATGCATGGTCTTGGAACAGACCAAGAATTGTCCAGATGGTTTGATTTTGCGGTTCCTACAACCAAGATTGCGTCAAAATATATCAAGGACGTAATTGATGAAGCCGTATTTATGGAAAACCCCAAGGATTATCAACAGGTTGTCTGGATTGGTGGTGATTATTTGGTGAGTGAAAGTAATTCAGATCAAACTAGGGTTAAAATTATTTCGTCAGCGGACATTCAGGAAATTACAGGGGCATCTTCTTTAATGGATTGGATGCTTTGCATACTTCCGGAAGTTGACCCAAGAAGTCCTAAATTTCATAAAACCATGGTTAGGGATTTAATCAAGAATTATTCCCGCAAATTTGGAGATACTCATGGCGATTTGCATCAAACGTACGTTTGGTACCAATTCAGACAAAATGGATTGCTTGTGTTATAAACACTAATTTACCTGCTTTTCTTTTTTGTGACTGGTTTTTTAGCAGTTTTTTGTTCCTTTGAAAAAGCATCCGGTAATTCCAGTATAATCCATGATTTAACAGTTTCCAAAGGGATTTGGGCGAGTTCGGATGACTCCCATTTTTTACCATCGTTTTTTGGGATCTTGATATTGTTTTTTCCAAATTTGATGTAAGGTCCCCATCGCCCATTTTCGATAGCAATTTTTTCTTCTTCCCAGATTTGGATATACCTATTGGCTTCTTTTTCGAGTTTTTGGTCAATTAGTGTAATGGCTTCATCGATACTAAGCTGATCAAGCTTAAACCTAGCGGGTACATTTATAAAGATTTCATTCCATTTAATAAAAGGACCAAATCTACCTTTACCCTTGGTTATAGGCATATTTTTATAATGTCCTATAGGCGCGTTTTCATCAATTTTAGCTTTTATTAAATTGATAGCTTCCTCTGATGTAATTTCCATAGGATCTAATCCTCGAGGTAAATTCACAAATAATTCTTTATACTTAATATAAGGTCCATAGCGGCCCGTATTGACGGTCATTTCATGATCTTCAAAACTTCCAAGCACCTTTGGAAGTTTGAATAGTTCCATAGCTTCATCCAGTTGAATAGACTCAAGAGATTGACCTGGCCTTAAATTCGCAAATTTTGGTTTTTCGTCCTCTTTTAGCTCATCTCTGTCTCCAATTTGGATAACTGGTCCGAATCTAGTCATTTGTGCAATAACAGAATATCCTGTTAGTGGATCCTGGCCTAAAATTCTTTTACCTTTTGCCCTTTCGGCAAATTCCATGGTAGTTTCTACAAGCTCATGGAAAGGGAAATAAAATTGTTTGAGCATTTTTCGCCAATCCAAGCCATCTGTAGCTACTTTATCCAGTTTCTCTTCAATATTTGCGGTAAAGGAATAATCCATAATTTGCTCGAAGTGCTGATCTAAAAAGTCAGTAACCACCATACCCATATCACTTGCATACAATCTGTTTGATGTTGCGCCAGTTATTTCGGTTTTTGTTTCTGATGTAATTATGCCATTTTTCAAGTGCATAATCAAATATTTTCTTTCTACTCCTGGTCTGCTTTCCTTAGTCACATATCCCCTTTCTGCTTCCATTATTTTTGAAATGGTTGGCGCATAAGTGGAGGGTCTACCAATACCTAATTCTTCGAGTTTTTTCACAAGACTTGCTTCCGTATATCTTGAAGGAGGCCTAGTATAACTTTCAATTCCTTCCATCAAGTGGAGGTCAAGCTTTTGATTTTTAGTCAAGGGGGGGAGCATACCTTTTGTATCTTCATCTTCATCATCATCCGTAGATTCCATGTATACCTTCAAAAATCCATCAAATCGCAACACTTCACCTTCGGCCTGAAATTGTTTGCCTGGGAGGGAGCTGATGTCTATTTTTACAATGGTTTTTTCAATGTCGGCCTCACTCATCTGGCTAGCTATAGTTCTCTTCCAGATTAAGTCATAGAGACGCTGGAGGTCCTTATCTGAAGATATACTTTTCCTGTCAATATATGTGGGTCTTATGGCTTCGTGCGCCTCCTGAGCATTTGCTGATTTTGATTTATACTTTCGTGTATGAACATATTTATCTCCAAAAACATTTTTTATTTCATCTGCGATGGAAACCAGAGCTACTTCACTAATATTGGAAGAGTCCGTTCTCATGTAAGTAATAAAACCTTCTTCGTAAAGTCTTTGTGCCACTTGCATGGTTCTATTGACACTAAAACCTAATTTTCTACTTGCTTCCTGCTGCAGTGTTGAGGTAGTGAATGGCGCAGCAGGATACCTTTTTAATGGTTTATTTTCAATACTTGCAATAGTAAATTCAGCCCCGTTACACTTCGTGAGGAAGTTCTCCATTTCAGGCATTTTTTCAATGCGTTGGGGATATTCAGCTTTAACGGGGACTTGTTCATTTTTATCATTTAAAACATGAAACTGAGCTACAATTCTAAAAAATGCCTGTGCTTCAAATTGTTGAATTTCTCTTTCCTTTTCAACAATTAATTTTACAGATACGGATTGTACTCGACCTGCAGAAAGTTTATTTTTCACTTTGCGCCACAATACTTCTGATAGTTCAAAACCAACTAGCCTATCAAGTACTCGTCTGGCCTGCTGGGCATTGACCAAGTTTAAATCCAATAATCGTGGATTGGCAACTGCCTTTTGTATGGCAGGTTTGGTAATTTCGGAGAAAACAATTCGCTTTGTCGTTTTTTCATTTAGACCGAGTTCTTTGCATAAATGCCACGATATGGCTTCCCCTTCACGATCCTCATCTGTTGCGAGCCAAATATCTTCTGACTTCTTTACCCATTCTTTGAGTTCCTTGACTACCTTAAATTTCTCAGGGGAAACAACATAAGAGGGTTCAAAATCATTTTTAATGTCAATCGCATTATTTCCTTTTTCCAAGTCACGAATGTGACCATAGCTTGATTTAACTACAAAATCTTTACCTAAAAATTTTTCTATGGTTTTTGCTTTTGCCGGGGACTCTACAATCAAAAGGTTTTTAGCCATAGTAAGTATTTATATTTGTAATTATTGGTTTGAGGATCGCAAAATTAAGAAATTTAACGCTATGAATTGGAATTATTTGACAAATCTTTATTTCATAAACATTTAAAATGTTGAAATACATTGTTATATGTATAAAATATATTTATTATAGGACAAAAAATCCTAATTTGTAGACTTATCAATAAATCTGTTGTCTGTCAAAGCATGTAAAAAAGCTTCCAAATCTAATTTTTCCTCTTCAGAAAGTTCTAGAGGTTTGACAAGCAGTGAATCTATATTGATTGGCTCTGATACAAATTTATAGGGATTGTTATAATACTCAATGACATCCCGAAGTGTCTTAAAACTACCGTCATGCATATAAGGCCCTGTAATTCCAATATTTCGTAATCCTGGTACTTTAAACTTGCCTAAATCTGCCGGATTTTTTGTTACAAGAAATCTACCTTTATCTACGTATCTTTTTTCGTCATATAACCCAATGTTTCTAAAATCATCACCTGTAAAATCAGGTCCAAAATGGCAATCAAAACATTTAGCTTTCTCACTTAGAAATATTTTCCGACCTCGTTTAGCGGATTCAGAGAGTGCTGATCTTTCGCCATTCATGTATCTGTCAAACGCGGAATTGTCTGTTTCTAGTGTTCGCTCATAAGCTGCGATGGAAGTAGCAATATTTGCAGCCGTAACGCCATCCGGGAAGAGCTGTTCAAACCATTTTTTATATTGTGGGTGCGTTTGGAGCCTTTGGATTGCTGTAGCCATTTTAAGATTCATTTCTGCAGGGTCTTCAATGGGAAAATGCACCTGATCTGTGAGATCTTTTGCTCGTCCATCATAAAACATTAAATCCCTAAATGCCATATTCATTACGGAAGGTGCATTTCGGTTACCCAGTGCACCTCCAACACCTGGGCTTATCGCGAGCGTGTCCGCAAAAGCAAAGTTTGGCTTATGACATCCTGCACAACTTAAAGAACTATCCTGTGACAATATTGGGTCGAAAAATAGTTTTTCTCCAAGCTCGACAGATGACGATGGATTGGTAAATCTTGAATACTTAGCACTTAGTAAAATAAGTATTGATAGTAAACTAAAAAACAATAAATAAAACTGCTCACGCATTTTTAAACAATTAAAACGCAAAATTACATAATAATGGGTCATCTTGCCATGACTTAAGTCATCTATTAGCGATGAGGGTTTAATTTATGTGTAAATTTTTTGACTTTAAAGTCCTAAGAAATTGGCTAATAATGCTGTCACCAGCGATTGTTTGTTTTGCCGGAGGCAGGAATGGGATTTTTTTGTTTTCGTTTTTCCAAACAGCTAATACGAAATGATCGGCACAAATTTCATCTGGGTGTATAATGTAAGATGTATTAAATGAAATTTTATTTTGATAGTCATGGAGTACATCTTCAGTAAATGCAGAAAATACGCCTTCTTCGGTTTGTAGAGTTAAACCTCCATTTACTTTATCAGTAATGGGAAATAATTCCATTTTCATGTGGTTAAAATAACTTCCATTTCCGGGAATATAGCTTCTATATCTTGTCAAAATTAATGGCACGAAATATTGACGTTTTTGTAGGGCATTTGGAAGTTCAATGGCATATTCGACCTTTATACCGTCGGGGTTTGTAAGCATCTTCTGCTTCAGAAATTCCGGAATTTCAATTTCTTTTGGAATTTTTCGGAATCCAATATTATTGTATGTAAAATCTCTGAATACCGAATTGTAGCGTGATATGATATGGTATATTTCGTGGATTAATATTCTCAATTGCTGGTTAGGATTCCAATTTTTGAAGATATTTTCAGGGATGACTATTGTATTTTCTCTGGTATAATACACATCATTTCCATAAGGTAGCCCTTTTGATTTGATGAAGCTGATTTCTTTTGGAAAAAGAGCTGGATTGATTCTATCCAGCATTTCTTTCGCATCATGCACGAGTTTTAGTAAAGCATTCTTTTCTTCAGATGTCCAATTACACACATCATTTTGTAATAACGTTTTATACATTGAAATCATGCTATCGCGGGATATATCAATGCGCGACATCTTCATCTGAATAGCCATGTCGGTTTTAGATATCACGTTAAAGAATGAATCAATATCATCCCGAATAATTAATTTACTTGCTTGAAGGCTATCTTGAAAACTGACAATAGAATCTCCAATTTTAAAATTTACCTCAGTTGGAGTACATGCCAGCAATAGAAGGCTCCACAACAATAATAATGATGCCTTTATATTTAATGAACTGGTTTGCAATTTCAGAATTTCAATGTTAAATTAATCCTTTTTCTTTCTGCATCTACACCTGTGACTTTTACCAATACTTCTTGTTGTAATTTAAGCACATCGGAGGGACTTGATATAAATTTATCTGATATCTGGGAAATATGTATAAGTCCATCCTGTTTTACGCCAATATTTACAAAAGCACCAAAATTGGTTAAGTTGGTAACAAGTCCCGGTAAGATCATACCTTCTCTCAAATCCTTTATATACTTGATATAGGGGTCAAATTGAAATTCTTTTGCCTTGCCTCTTGGATCTAACCCTGGTTTATCCAATTCTTTCATAATGTCCTGGAGTGTTGGGATTCCAACTTTTTCGGAAATATAATTTTCAAGTTTTATTTGTTTTCGAAGTTCTGCAGACTGGATAAGCTGAGCGACACTTGAATTTATATCTTTGGCCATTTTTTCTACAATTGGGTAAGATTCTGGATGGACTCCTGTAAAATCAAGTGGATTTTTACCAGATTTAATGCGGAGAAAACCTGCACATTGTTCGAAGGCTTTTTCACCAAGACGAGGTACTTCTTTGAGTTCTGACCTACTTTTAAAATCTCCGTTTTCTTTTCGGTATTCAATGATATTTGCAGCGAGTACTGGGCCAAGACCACTGACAAATGTTAAAAGGTGTTTGCTGGCGGTATTTAGATTGACACCGACTCTGTTTACGCAACTTACCACTGTTGTTTCAAGTGAATCTTTCAATTTGCCCTGATGTACATCATGTTGGTATTGTCCAACACCTATTGATTTTGGGTCAATTTTAATCAATTCTGCCAATGGATCCATTAGTCTTCGACCGATCGAAATTGCCCCTCTTACGGTAACATCTTTGTCAGGAAATTCTTCACGCGCGATGTCGGACGCCGAATAAATTGAAGCACCATTTTCACTAACCATATAAACTTCACAAGGTAGGTCAAGGCTGCGAATAAAAGTTTCCGTCTCACGTGCGGCAGTTCCATCACCAATAGCAATGGCTGTGGAGTTGAATGACTCCAGCAAATTACGTATTACAAATGCTGCATGTTGCACCTGGTTTTGAGGAGGATGGGGATATATCGTGTCGTTGGCAAGTAAATTGCCCTGTGCATCAATACAAATGACTTTACACCCAGTTCTAAAACCAGGATCAATAGCCAATATTGGTTTTTCTCCCAATGGTGGTGCTAAAAGTAGCTGTTCTAAATTATCAACAAATACTGAAATGGCCTCATCGTCAGCTTTTTCTTTGTATTCACTTTTGATTTGGTTCTCTATGCTTGGAGACATAAGTCGTTTCCAGGCATCATAGGCTGCTTCCTTTATGATCTCACCTTCCTTGCGGCTTGATTTAACAAATTGTCTCTGCAATATTTCCAGGGCAATGTCTTCAGGTATTGATATGGAAAACTGAAGTAATCCTTCCTGCTCGCCTCTCATCATTGCCAGATAACGGTGAGATGGACACTTT